>RZYB01000194.1 GCA_009930495.1 Deltaproteobacteria bacterium | reverse complement strand
TCGATCTTCAATTTGCCTTTTTCCAATGCCTCGGCCACCCACTCCACATAATGCAGACATTCCACTGGAGGCTTGCCGTCGGGCCGACCAGCCCAATACGGGCCCTCGATAACCGTGGCCCGGTAGGCATGACCGCATTCGGTGGCCACCATGCGTTTGGGACGCAGCCGCTCCATGGCCCCATAGACGGAATCAACCTGCATCTTGCAGGCTTCCCAGTCACCGGCGAACATGGCCAGGCTGGTCATTTCCCACCCTTCGCTGGGCACGGTCCAGTTCTCGCCGGCAATGCTGAACAGAATGGCCGCCTCGACGATGTCTTCGGGGTAGTGCTTGGCCTCGCGGGCGTTGATCATATAGATGATGTCCGCGTCTTCCTTGTCCACCGGAATTTCCAGGCAGGGCCAGTCCTCCAGGGCTTCGTCCACCATCCATTCGCAGGTGTCGACGAAATCCTCGGAGGTCACGTCCATCTGGGCCCGGAACAGGCGGTGCATGCCGGAGCCGATTTTGAGCTCCCACGGCACGAAGCCTTGTGAATTGAGCAGGCCGCGCAAGTAGCTGAACATGACTCCCATATCGATACCGTAGGGGCAAAATGACCCGCAGCGGTTGCAGCAGGTGCATTTGGACCAGGCCGTATCCATGCACATGCGCATGAATTCATTGGTCACGTGCCCTTTTCTTTTGACCATCTCGCCCAGAGTGGACTGGATTTTGTAGGACGGCACCTGCTTGGGATCACGCCCGTTAACGCTGTATAGAAAGCAGCTATCGGCGCACAAGCCACAGTGCGCGCAGATGTCGAGCCACGTCTTGGTTCGAGACTTCATCGTTTTCTGGATCAAAGCCCACAGCTTGTCGGGCTCGACGTCCAGCTCTTCCATTTCCGCATAGTATTGACGACCGTTGCTGTCGGAAAGGAGCGCATCCAACTCCTCGCGGGTGGCAACGGGCCTCTTCGTGCACAATTTTCCTTCGGGCATTTCGTGTTCCTCTTGGATTACCAGTCAAAATTGGTCTTCATTCCGCCGCGCTTGATTCCGAAGTCCATGCCCAGCTGGATTCGCGTGCAGAAAAAGAGCGCAATGTGCGCCAACTTGGTGAACGGAGCCGTCAACAGCACGACCACGCCGCACAGAATGTGCAAAGTGATCCAGAATGAATAATTGGCGGGATTGTGCGAGGCGACGATGCCGGAGCCGAGCAGGGTCAGAGTCAGGACCAACAGGAGGATATCCTTGAAATCGGTCAAAATCCGTACCTCGGGCAGCATCAAACGGCGGATGGCAATACCCAGACCGCCCAGAAAAGCAGCGATGGCCAACACATCGGCCAGGATCTGAGGCATGGACGGCCAGTCAATGCCCAAACCGTTCTTGATCATGACCGCGTGTCCTTCCAAGAACAGCGGCACGACGACCAGACCAATATGAAACGCAAAGAACATGGTCGTGAAAATGGGCTTGGCACGCCAGCTGTGCGTGCCAAACGGCAAAATCCAACGGTATACGGAAATGGCGGCGCCCTTGAGGCCATGCGCCATGTGCGGTCTGTAGGCCACACGATCCAACCGCCAGTCCAGACCCATGAAGTACAGCACCACGCGGGCGGCCAAGCCGACAAAGAATACCGCGAAGGCAATCCAAAGCAGCGGACCAGTCAAAATCTCATACATACGAATACTCCTTCGATGGCCGGTCGCGACCGGGCCTATTCTTCTTCCTTGTCGGCGAACTTGTCCTCGTCCCGATCGGTCAGAAAGAGCCAGAAGGCGACGAAGCTCACCAGCCCCAGCCCCATGCCGACATAGGCCATGCCCTTGGTCCAGAACAAGAAGTCATGAAGGGTCATGAATTCCACTTGCAGCCTCCTTTAGTGCGCGCCCTTGAATTCGGGGTGTTCGTGCAGAATCGGCAGCTTGCTCAGGCAGAACCGCAGCACGGTGATTTCCAGGGTAACAATGAACACGGTGATCATGATCTCTTCCAGGGACGGGATATACCGAGCCTCGGCCGGAAGTTGCCAATTGAACGCCACCAAGGACACGTTCAAACGATTGAGAACAATACCAGCGACAGTCACGATGGACGCCCAGAACGCCAGCTTCCCGTTCTTCTCGCGGGCGGCCATGGCGTACATCAGGCACGGCACGAGCACGAAGCCGATGACTTCCACCAGGAACCAAGCCCCCCACCCCGTGAACAAATGACTCCAGGAATTGCCCAGGGCGACGCCGATCCATTTCAGGTTGAAATAGGCGAACAGCACCACGGACGCGGCCTTGGCAAACCCCAAGGTCACCTCGGGAGCTTGGGCGATATGTGCCTCGTCCATCTTGTGGTGCAGGAATTTATGCGACAAACCGCCCTCGAAAATGACCATGGACAGGCCGGCCGGAATACTCGAAACAAAGAAAAACAGAGCCAGATACGGCGAGTACCACAGCGGATGCAGCTTGGACGGCGCGATCATGTACAGACCACCCAGGGATGACTGGTGGAGCGTGGACAGAATCACGCCGAAAATGGTCAGCAACAACGTCAGGCTATGGGCTAGATGACGGATTTTTTTCCAGCGCAAGGCCTCCCACACTGCCGGCGAGAACTCGATGGCCAAAACCGTCAGATACAAGGCCACGCACAAACCGACCTCGAACAGAAAGGAGGTCGGGCCGGGATAGATGGTCAACGGATAGGGCAGACGGTAGTAGCGGCCCAGATCATAAAGAAGGGCAAAGACGACAAAGGCATATCCCAAAAAGGCCGTGGTGATGGCCGGGCGCACGGCGGAATGGTATTTCTTCATGCCGAAGAGATACACGGCCGCAGATGTCGTATAGCCGCCGGCAGCCAGGGCCACGCCGCAGAGCAGATCGAACCCGATCCAGATCCCCCACGGATTGTCATCGCTCAAATTGGTCACGGAGCCGATGCCCATGGTGAAACGCTTCACGGTCAGGGCAATCCCGACGACCAGAATAACAGCCGTGATAATGTTCGCCGGAGTCCAGAATGACTTGGGTGTTGTGGTGTGATGCGACATCAACGCTCCTCCTTATTGCTCGTCCGCAGGAGCGGACTCGGCTTTCTTCCGAGCCGCTTCCGCATCCTTGAGCGCCTTTTTCACTTCACGATCGATGGCGGCCTGCTTGTCGCGTTCCGCCTTGTCCATGGCCGTCTTGAGCTTTTTGGACGCCTTGGCCTCGGCTTCGGCCACGGCGTCCTTCACGGCATGCGCCTGTTCTTCCTCGAAGATCTTTTCCTTGCGCTTGGTCAGGGCATAGGCACCGGTCAAAAACATGGGCCACAGGCCGACCACGGCCGGAACCACGGACAGGGCGCCAGAGGTAAGATCGGGCGCGGGCGTGACCCCAAGGTCCTCGCGCATGCCGATGCTCTCGAAAGATGCACCGGAGATGTACAGCCAGCTTGTGCCACCCATTTCCCGCTCACCATAAATATGATCGATATACATATCCGGGTGTTTGCGGATGCGTTCACGAGCGATATCCAACAAATCCTCGCGTTTGCCGAAAATCAACGCGCCCTTGGGACAATCCTCGACGCAACCGGGCAACCTGCCTTCTTCGATACGCGACTGACACATGGTACACTTGCGTACCCGGGGCGTGACCGGATCATGATATTCATAGGTTGGAATTTCGAATGGACAGGCGACCATGCAATATCTGCAACCGACGCACTTCTTGGCGTCGTAACTGACCGCACCGGTTTTATCCTTGACAAAAGCCCCGACGAAGCAGGCCGATGCACAGGCTGGCTCCAGACAATGATTGCACTGGATCTTGCGGAACACTGGTTTTCCGTCGACGTCGTATTTGTTGACCACGGTAAAAGTATCATGGTGTGTGCGCCGCTTGCTTTCCAAGACGGTCAAATCATCGAACGGGACCGGCTGAGCCGGCATTTCGTTGACTTTGTTGCAGGCTGCCTCGCATTTTCTACATCCAATACACTTGGTGCTGTCGAACAGCACACCATGGCTATCGGGATAGCCCTCGAAATGATGCGTTCCACCAGCCGCGGCCGGACTCGCCGCCAAACAGGCGCCCGCGCCAGCCAGCAAGCCAATGAATTTTCTGCGTTTCATACTAGCTCCTCGTTATTGCGACCTTCGGCAGGTTACTTCTTCGTGGCGTGACACTCGGCGCAGGCGATGTCTGCCGGCTTCTGGATGCCCATCTCACGATGGCATCCCATACACTGCTGGTGGTAGGCGGCTTTCAAGGCGGGCTTGGCCCCATCCTTTTCATCGCCATTCCGGCCATGGCAGCTGGCACACTTGGGCGGAGTGGCCGAAGCGGGACTGTTGTGATGGCAACCGGAGCACGCGGCGTTCGGACTGGAGTGGAAATACGCGGCCATGGCGTCATCCTTCATACCTTCCGCGAGCTTGGCCACGATCTTGCGATGCGGGAACTTGCTGGGCTCAAACTCATTGGCCA
>RZYB01000193.1 GCA_009930495.1 Deltaproteobacteria bacterium | reverse complement strand
CGGCGGGATGTAGGGATCGTCGATGCCGGTGACCCCCTTGACGATGCCGGCCCTGGCCTTGGCGTAGAGGCCCTTGCGGTCGCGTTGTTCACAAACCGCTAGCGGCGTGTTCATGTAGACTTCGACAAAGCCGCCGTGCTGGCTGATGAGCTGGCGGTTATGATCCCGCGCCTCGGGATAGGGCGCGATGGGCGCGCAAATGGCGATGCCGCCGTTTTTGGTGATTTCACTGGCCACGAAGCCGATGCGCCGCACGTTGAGTTCCCGGTGCTCCTTGGAAAAGGACAATTCCGAGGAGAGGTTGCGGCGGACGATGTCGCCGTCGAGCAGGGTCACGGGCCGGTCGCGCATTTCCAGAAAGCGGGCCAGCAGGACCTTGGCCACGGTCGACTTGCCGGCGCCGGACAGACCGGTCAGAAAAATGGTGAAGCCCTGCTTGCTGCGCGGCGGATGGGCCCTGCGCAGTTCCTCGACCACGTCGGGAAAGGAAAACCAGGTCGGGATATCGACGCCATGCTCAAGACGTCGCCGCAGCTCAAGAGAAGAGATGGTGCGGACATTCATGCCCTCCCGAACCTCGTCGGCCGGCAGGTACTCGCCCTTTTCCTCCACATAGACCATTTCCCGCAAGGGAATCATGGCGATGCCCGTTTCCTGTTCGTGGGCGCGCACCAGTTCCTGGGCCGCGCCTTGTGGATAGAACAGATCGCCGGATTCAGCTCCGGGGTCGGCCTGATCCTGGGCCACGAGATAATGGGTGCAGCCGTAATTGCGGCGGACCATGGCCTGGAGCAGGGCTTCGCGTGGGCCGGCCTTGCGTTGATACAGGGGCAGCAGGCCAAGGCTGATCATGGTACGCGGAAATTGGCGCACAAAGGCCTGATAGGATCTGACCAGCGTATATTGGTCCAGATCTCCGTGGTACTGCACGCCTATTGCCGGATGAAGCAGAATGGACGCTCCAGCCTCGCGCGCGGCACGCAGGATCATCTCTTTGTGGGCGCAGTGCAGATGCTGTTCGCTTTGAAAGCCGATGACCGCGCGCCAACCGTTCTGGCTGAAACGGCGGTGCAGGTCCGAAGGGGTCAGGCGCAAGTCCTGGAAATCAAAATGCAGGGGCAGGGACAGACCTTCCAGCGAGCCGCCAAGGTAGTGTTTGCCTGGCTGGGAAAGCAGGTAACGGACCGACGGGTGGGCCGCCGGGTCGTCCGTGCCGTACACCGCCAGGGCTTCGCGCGCCAAATCCGGCTGCCAGACGTCGGAGACGGTCAGCACGGCCAAGAGGAATCCTTCCTGATCGCGCAGGGCGAGGCGGTTTCCAGGCTGAAGTTTTGCACCCAGATCCGGGGATACGTCCAGACAGATGGGCATGGGCCACAGGGCGTCGCTGGCCAACCGCATGGTGTCCAGCACGCTTTCGTAATCCGCGCGGCCGAGAAATCCGGACAGAGGATAGAATCCCCGGTTCAGGAGTAATTCCAGATCGCACACCTGGCGCGTCTTGAGGTTGAGAGAGGGCAGGGTGACTGCCTCGCGGCGCAGGTCTTCGGCGCGCTGGAAATGGACGAGCAGGGATTCGCTATACATGGCACAGCACCTTGGGTGATCGCGAGTGTTTCAGATTTGGCAAAAAATCAGCGTCGTTCCACGATGAAAAAGGGATTGAGCAGATTTTCCTTGTTGTAGCGCAAGGCCTGGTCCGTATCGGCCCGCGTCACGGAGCACCCGGCGTGGACGGCCACGGCGTGCCCGGCGGCAGTGTCCCATTCCATGGTCGGACCAAGTCGGGGATATACGTCGGCCGATCCTTCGGCAACCAGGCAGATTTTGAGGGAACTGCCGATGGAGCGGACGTCGATCTGGCCATATCTGGCCTGGGCCGCGGCCACGAAGTCAGCGAACTCCGGCGAGGGGTGCGAGCGGGAACCGACAATGGTGTGGGGTCTGGGTGCGGGGGGCAGGGGCAGGGGGGACGCCGCTTGCCGGACGCGCTCCCACGAGGCGTCACGAAAGGAACTCGCCGTGTCCAGACGAAAGGCGCCAATGCCGTGGGCGCCACAATAGAGTTTATCCAGGACTGGGGCAAAGACCACCCCAAAAACGGGCACTCCCTGCTCGATAAGGGCGATGTTGACCGTGAATTCGCCATTGCGCTTGATGAACTCCTTGGTGCCGTCCAATGGATCGACCAGCCAGAAGGTGTTCCAACCCTGCCGTTCCGAATAGGGAATGTTCCGGCCTTCCTCGCTGAGCATGGGCAGATTCGTGGAGGTCAGCGCCCGGTGAATGACATGGTGGGCGGCGCGGTCGGCCTTGGTCAGGGGGGATTGGTCGGCCTTGGTTTCAACGCCGAAATCAGCGGTGGCGTATATGTCCAGGATTGCCTGGCCGGCGGCCAGGGCGGCGCCAAGGGCCATGTCTGCGAAGGAGGTGTTCATTTTTGGATTTACCTGCCATGATGTCGGAATTGATGAAGAAAAAAGTTTGGTAATTTGAGCATTTCGAAGAAATAGCCCATTGATTCCATGTCAAACTGCCCACCCGTTCCGGCTCAAACTGACAAGAAAATTAGAGTGCGGCAATGCAGGGGAAGTGGCAAAAAATTGTTTGGTTTTTAATGCGTAAGCGCCTTATAAACCCCATCTTCCAATAAATTCGGCTTATGAGATACGTTCCCTCCAATTCAGGGAGGTGGTCATGAAATCTCAAACCAACCAGGCGCGTGCATCTTGGTGGCTGGAGCATGTAACTCGGTGGCGGCAGAGTGCAGAGTGCAAGAACGATCACAGAATGCTTCGAAACTACCTCAAAGGCCGGATCGGCGACTCCGTGAACCTGTTTATGGCTTGCGCTGCGTTCAATTTCCGGAAGTTCATCCGGATGCTGCGTTTTTTGTGCCTCAAATTGCTCGGGCACGTTTTTCGGCCAAATGTTCGGCCGGAGCAGGCTTGGGCCTGACGGGCCATTTTTAGGGTTTTTCAAGGCTGACTATTCACCATGGAGGAAGTTTTCCCGAGCAGCACGTCGGGGGACATGCTCACGATCCCCAGGTGGGCAGCTCGCCAGCGCGGTCGTGACGGGGCTGGCGACAGGCAGCGCGAGCGCGCCGCGTCAGGTGCATGTGCCGTTTTCTGGCTGATCAACGTACTCGTTCAAAGGTAAATTCCCAGTTTCCGAACGGGGAATCTACTTCGAACCAGACTTCATCATCTTTCGGCAAGACAACATCGACATACGTGTCAGCCCGACCGACACGATTGACAAGCAGCTCATTCAAGCCCCGCCTGGTATGCATCCAGATGCCAAAATACCGCCTAGCTTTGTATTCATATTCAAGCCGGTAGGTCCCGGCTCGATATCCAAATTTCCTGGTCATGTCTTTGGTCGCCCTGCCAGAGTATGCCCCCCGACTTTGCCGCCATTCGATGCCGGTCATATCCACGTCATCCTCGGCTTTATCCGGACATCGCTGGATCACCAGGGGTGTTGGGGCTGGATAGATTTGAGGCCGTACATTCACGGCTGCGGGCTGGGCGGGCTCCGAATAAAATCCTCGATCTAGCTGGACGCGCCAATCACCGTCCCCCTCGACCTCAATGGTGTGCCACCCTGGATTAGGCACCTCCCACGTCGCGCCTCCGGCACCAGGCCTGGACGTGGAGATGTCCCGCACAATCATCCCCTGGTTGTTCTTGAGCCGAATGCCAAGCGCCCCACGACAGTCAAAGTGCACCGCATGCGCCCCCGCGCGCAGCTCGACCATCTGAGACTTATGCCCAGCCCCAGACATGGAGAGCAGATTCCCCTTGTCTTCCTGGGCTGGCTCCATGTACTGCCCGCCAGACCCGAAAAATTTGAACCCGGCGTGAGCGGGGATGGAGAGGATGATAACGACGAGCAGTGCCGCAACCTGGGTCATGGCCATCATTGCAGGCGGTCTTGCAACTGTCTGATCTTGCGATCCGTTTCATCTTTTAAAGCCTGTCGCTCGGCTTGGATTGCCGCCACCTTGGCGGTGAAGTAGCGCTCGAAGTCTTGCAGGCACGCGACGCGCTCCGGGCTGATGCCCCGCACTCCGCAAATGTCGTTGGCTGCGGTCGAGAGGCACGTGGAGTGCTGTGACGTTCCGTCAAGGGGCGCGCAGGTAGTGAGGGCCCTGCCTACGTAGTCGTCCGCCAAGGCAGGGGTGGCCAAGGACAGGAGCAGGATGGGGATAATGGCACGGATCATGGCAAACACCTCCGGCCTCAGTTCCTAGCATTTTTTGGTCAGATGATCAGCAGAAAAAGAGTGGGAATTTTCATCATAAATGAGAACGTCAGTTTCTCAAATTGCGTGCAAGAAATTCTCATTTCTCGCGACGGCTCACAGCCGTCTAAAAAGTGGGACAGAAGTGGGGCAAATCGAAGGTTTGACGGCACCAAAAAAAAGGACTTGCCGCAATTTGTGCGATAAGTCCTTGTTTTTTATGGTGCCCAGGGCGGGACTTGAACCCGCACGCTCCGAAGAGCAAGGGATTTTAAA
>RZYB01000192.1 GCA_009930495.1 Deltaproteobacteria bacterium | reverse complement strand
CCCACGGATTCGGCCAGGCGCACGATCAGCGGGCTGACCGTGATGGCCGCGAAAAAGCCGTAGACCACGGTCGGGATGCCGGCCAGGATTTCCAGGGCCGGCTTGGCGATGCGCCGGATTTTGAGGGAGGCGTATTCGGACATGCAGATGGCCGACATAAGGCCCACCGGGATGGCCACGAGCATGGCGATGGCCGTGATCATGAAGGTGCCGCCAAAAAGCGGCACGGATCCGAACAGGGGTTGGATCGTGCCGTCCTCGGCCACCATGGCCGCGTCCGGATTCCAGGTGGTCCCGGTCAGGAAGTCCCAGATGCCGACGATGCGGAAAAATTTGACGGCCTCGAAAATCACCGACAGCACGATGCCGATGGTCGCCAGAATGGACAGCAGGGAGGCCAGGAGCAGGATGCGCAGGATCAGTTTTTCCAACACGACCCGGGCGCGCAGGCTGGGGCCAATGGCCCGCAGGGCCAGCCAGAGCGCGGCGGCCGCGGCCAGGAGGGTGGCGGCGGCGAGCATGGGCCAGGGCACCTCGGCCAGACCCGTGGCCTGGATCAAGGCCGCCCCGGTACAGATGATGACCGCCGGGGCCGCCATGCGGACCACGGCGAACCAGCCGTACAGATTTTCCGAGGCCTTGAAGGTGGCCTTCGGGTCCTGCTGGGCGCGGATGGTGCGCCGTCCCAGCAGATAGGCCATGCCCGCCAGGGGCAGCAGGCCGGCAAAGAGAAGTTGGGCGATAAGGGACGTGGTCACGGGATACCTCGTTCAGTGCGCGCGTTGGAGCGCCAAAGGGCCGATGCGTCCGCACGCATCGGCCCCGGCCTGGGCGTGGCGCCCGGTTATTTGTGCTTCAGGTCTTCGAGAGACAGCTTCTTCTTGTCCAGCACCGCCTGGCGGGCCTTGGCGCGGACATCCTCGGGCAGCGGGATGAGGCCGATCTTCTTCAGCAGGCCCTTGTCGCCGATCATCTTGTCGCTCATGAACAGCTCCACGTATTCCTTCAGGCCGGGCACGGCATTGTAGTGGGCGTTCTTGATGTAGAAATACAGGGAGCGGGAGATGGGGTACTTGCCGGAGGCGATGTCATCGGGCGTGGGAGAAACGCCATTGATGGCCGCGCCCTGGATGGTGTCGCCGTTTTCTTCCAGGAAGCTGTAGCCGAAGATGCCGAACGCATCTTTGTCCTTGGCCAGCTTCTGGACGATCAGGTTGTCATTCTCGCCAGCCGGAACGTAGGCGCTGTCCTGACGGATGGCCTTGTAATCCTTGGGGTAGCCGCCCATCTTTTTGCAGACTTTTTCCACGACCATTTCCTCGAAGGCGTCACGGGTGCCGGAAGAGGTCGGCGGGCCGTAGAACACGATCTTGCGGGCCGGCAGCTTGGCGTTGATTTCGTTCCAGGTCTTGTACGGATTTGGGACCAGCTTGCCGTCCACCGGGACTTCGGCGGCCACGGCCATGGCCAGCTCTTCCAGGGTCAGGGACATGGGCGCGTTGTCCTTGTTCTGGGCGATGGCGATACCGTCGAAGCCGATGATGGCCTCGGTGATGTCGGTCACGCCGTTGGCGGCGGCCTTTTCGAATTCGCTGTCCTTCATGCGGCGGGAGGAGTTGGCGATATCCGGGGTGTTATCGCCAACGCCGGCGCCAAACAGTTTCTGACCGCCGCCGGAGCCGGTGGACTCGACCACGGGTGCCTTGAATTTGGTGGTGGCCCCCAGTTCTTCGGCGACATAGCTGGAGAACGGGTAGACGGTGGACGAACCGACGATCTTGATCTGATCGCGGGCCTGGGCCATGCCCGTGCCCAGACAGAGCAGGGCCAGGGCTAAAAGTGATTTTTTGATGAATCCGTTCATGGAAAAGCCTCCTTGGTATGCGGCGATGTTGTTGCGTGAACCGATGAAGGCAACCTAGACATGGTTTGTTACAGGATGCCGGGGCCAATGTAACGGCTGTGTGACAAACCTGATTGTGTCTGGAAAGGGACCAGACATTTATCATGGCATTTTGTTGCCGTACAGGGAAGACGCCGCTGGGTTGAATGCGGTCAAGGCCGGGCCAGCGCCCGATGACATGCCCGCGTGTCGGGCGGAAAGAGGACGCCTTTTGGCTGTCAAGGGTGTGCGGGAAGGCACTTTGTTCTTGTCCTCATGGCCCCGAATATGCGAAAATTCTTCCGTTTATTGGTGAACTTTGGTCGCAAGGAGTGGAATGATGCGAACTTCTGTCTGGCTGCGTGGGGCTTTGGGCGGCGCTCTGCTAGGGGTGATTCTGGGAATCGTGGCGACGGTTCTGGGTTGGCCGTCCTGGTTGACCGTGGCGGTTTTGGGCGCGGCGATTTTGGGCGTGGTCGTGGCCATGCTGCTGATCCGGGCGGAGCATGTCGCCATGGATCGGACGCGGTGTTTTGCCGCGGCCGTGGCCGACGGTGACATGACGGTCGAGCTGGACGATTCCGGTGCCATGGGCGTGGCGCTTCGCCGGCTTGTCGGCGCGTTGAAACGCGAAAAAGGCTTGGTCAAGGGCATTGTCGAGGGGCTGCCCATGCCGTTTTTGCTGGTTGACGCCCAGGAAAAGACGGTCTTCACCAACCAGGCCTGTCTGGACATGGTCGAGATCGACGGAGATCCCGGGAACCAGCTCGGGCGGACCCTGGCCGAGATTTTCTACAACGATCCCACCCGCAAGACCGCCGTGGGTCAGGCCATTACCGAGGGCAAGGTGTTTCGCAACCTGGAGGTGACCATCACCGGGCACAAGGGCGGGACGCGGCACGTCCTGGCCAACGTCTATCCGCTCTATGATCTGGAGGGACGGTGTATCGGTGGGTTCTGCCTGTACGTGGACATGACCGAGCTGAAAGCCAAGGATGCGTTGCTGCAGGCCCAGAACGCATCCATTGCCGAACGGGCGGCCCAGGTCACGGACATCGCCAACACCCTGGCCCAGGCCACGGAGGAACTGTCCGCCCAGATCGAGGAATCCACGGCCAACTCCCAGGAACAACAATCGCGCACGACCGAGGTCGCCACGGCCATGGAAGAAATGAGCGCCTCGGTTTTGAGCGTGGCCCGCAACGCCGGCGAAGCGGCCGATCTGGCCCAGGGGGCGCGAACCAAGGCCGAGGAAGGGGCCTCCGTCATGGCTCACTCCCAGGAGGTCATCAACCAGGTCCACGAAAACGCCATGGTGCTGCGCAAGGACATGGGTGAACTCGGTAAGCAGGCCGAGAATATCGGCGCGATCATCCGGGTTATCAACGATATCGCGGACCAGACCAACCTGCTGGCCCTGAACGCGGCCATCGAGGCGGCCCGGGCCGGAGACGCCGGGCGCGGTTTTGCCGTGGTCGCCGACGAGGTCCGCAAACTGGCCGAAAAAACCATGACCGCCACCCAGGAAGTGGGCGCGGCCATCGGCGCCATTCAATCCAGTACCCAGCAAAGCATTCGCTCCACCGAGGTCGCGGCCGGCGCCGTGGAGGAAACCACCCGTCTGGCGGCCAGTTCGCGTCGGGTTTTGGACGAGATCGTCAGTCTTATCGAGCGCACGGCCGAGCATATGCGCGATATCGCCTCGGCCGCCGAGGAACAGTCCGCGGCCACGGACGAGATCAGCCAGTCCACGGGCCAGATTACGTCCGGCGCGACCCAGAATGCCCTGGCCATGGAGGAATCGGCCAAGGCCGTGGGTGTTCTGGCCAACATGGCCGGGGATCTGCGGCGTTTGATCCAGGATATGAAAGAATAGATCCGCGCATGTCACGTCCGTATTGTTTTTTGCACATTCCCCGGACCGCCGGGACAACGCTTAACCTCATTCTCCGCGATCATTTCGGACCCGAGGCCATTTTGTCCTTGTACACGGCGTCCGAGTTTTCCAGCAACAGGGAGGTCCCGTCGCTGATTTGGACTCGGTGCGTTTGTTCCAGGGCCATTTGCTTCTGGAGCGGTATGATCCACCCCGACTGTACGGGCGCGATGTCGATGTGTTCACGTTCTTGCGGGAACCCGTGGCCCGTCTTGTGTCCGAATATGTGTTTCTCAAGACATGGCCGCACAGCCATATGTACCAGATTGTGAATGGGATGAGTTTTCGGGACTACATCGTGGGCGAGCACAAGCATGTACGGTTCAAGGGCAAGAACTTCATGACGAGGGTTCTTTCCGGCCGTTCCGTCGATGGCCAGGGACAAGCCGCCTCGGCCTTGTCCGCGGCCAAGATCAATCTGGAACGGGTTTTCGGATTTTTCGGCATTCAGGAATTCTTCGACGAGAGTCTGATTTTGCTGGCCCGCTACCTGGGGCTGCACAAGTATTGTTACGAAAAACGCAACGCCTTGCGGTCCGGGTATGCGGTTGAACTGACCGATGCGGATCATGAGGTCGCGTTGGAGTTCAATACCGCCGATGTGGAATTGTACGCTTTCGCCAAAGCCCTTTTGCAAGAACGGATTTCGGCCGGCGGCGCGGCGTTGGCCTTGGAGTTGGAGCGCTTCCGGCGGATCAACGCCTCGTATCAAAAAGTCTGCGCC
>RZYB01000191.1 GCA_009930495.1 Deltaproteobacteria bacterium | reverse complement strand
CGCCTCGGGCCGGATCTGATCACTGATGGCCAGCAGCCCGGCCGCTTTCCCGTCCACAGCCACATGAATGACCGTGGCGCCGTTTTCCTCCATCCGTTCCCGCTGCGCCCGCACGGCCTCCGCGTCCATGTCCAGGGCTTCCAGAAGCCGCTCGTTGCCGATGGCGATACGGTGTCCGTCCGCCATGGCGGTCACGCCCTGACCGGGAATGGCCGTGAATTCCGTCGCCTTGGGCAGGATTTTGGCCACGGCCCCGACCACGGCCCGGGCCAGGGGATGCTCGGACAGGGCTTCAACGCCGGCGGCCAGACGCAACAGGTCCTGTTTGCCCAAGGGCGCGTCGGATGCGGTCCAGACCTCGACCAGCACGGGTTTGCCCACGGTCAGGGTGCCGGTCTTGTCAAAAACCAGGGTGGTCAGCTCGCCGGCGCGTTGCAGGGCGCGGCCGGATTTGACCAGAACGCCGAGCTGTGCGCCCCGGCCCGTGCCGACCATGATCGAGGTCGGCGTGGCCAGTCCCATGGCGCAGGGGCAGGCGATGACGAGCACGGCAATGGTCACGCGCAGGGCAAAGACAAACGGCTCGGCGCTGAAGGCGTACCAGGCCAGCCCGGACGTTACGGCCAGGGCCATGACCACGGGCACGAAATAGAAGCTGATGGTGTCGGCCAGACTGGCGATGGGCGCCTTGGAACCCTGGGCGTCGCGGACCAGCCGCACGATGCGGGCCAGCATGGTGTTCTCGCCGACCTGTGTTGCCCGCAGCACGAGCGCTCCAGTCGTGTTCAGGGTGCCTCCGTAGATCGTGTCGCCGGGCATGCGGCGCACGGGCAGGGGCTCGCCGGTGAGCATGGATTCGTCGATGTGGCTTTCGCCCTCGGCCACCTCGCCGTCCACGGGAATGCGTTCGCCAGGGCGGATGCGCAGCCGGTCGCCGGGTTCGATTTCCTCTACGGCAATGGGCCGCTCGCTTTCGCCGTCGATCAGGGTGGCCGTGTCCGGGGCCAGGGCCATGAGCGCCCGCACCGCGCCGGTGGTTTTGGACACGGACCGGGCCTCGAAAAATTTGCCCAGGGAAATCATGGCGATGAGCACGGCGGCCGATTCGTAATACAGATCCATGGCGCGAGCGTGCGCATCCAGACCGAGCCAGATTTCCACCGTGTTCCAGAGCGAATACGTCAGGGCCGCGCCCGTGCCCACGGCCACCAGGGAATCCATGTTCGGAGCGCGGCGGATCAAGGCCGGAATGCCGATCAGGTAAAAACTCCGGCCGCTCCAGACCACGGGCAAGGTCAGCAGCAGCTGGACCAGGGCAAACGTGCCGGGGCTGTGCATGGGGTCCAGCCAGTGCGGCAGGGGCAGGCCCCACATGTGGCCCATGGACAGAATGAGCAGCGGCAGGGCGAAAACCATGGCCCGCGTTACGGCCTGTTTCTTTTCGGCCAGACGGGCGGCGATACGCGCCTCTTCCTCGCCGACGCGTTCCTTTTTGGGCAGATCGGTACTGAATCCGGCGTCGTGGATGGCCTGACGCAGGGCGCGCTGGCTGGTCAGTGCCTGATCAAAAACAAACCGTCCGCTTTCGGCTCCGAGATTGACGCTGGCCTCGCGCACGCCGGGCAGACGGCTAGCGATGCGCTCAATGCGCGCCGAGCAGGCCGCGCAGTGCATGCCGCCGATTTTGAGATCGAGTGTGGTTTCCCGGCTCGGCATCTCCGCCGTAAATCCCATCTCGTGTACCCGCTCCAGAATCTGTTCCAAGGGGAGTGTCTGGGCGTCAAAGCGCACATCCATCTCGCCCGTGGCCAAATTGACGGCCACGGTGTCCACACCGGACATGCCCCCGACAACCTTTTCGATGCGCGCCGAGCAGGCCGCGCAGTGCATACCGCCGATGGGCAGTCGTTCGGACTGCAAGTTTGTATCCATGAACCACTCCTGAATGCATTATGATTGATTAAACAACCAATAGATGTCTCTTCTTCTCGTCGCCACATACGGAAATTCCAAGTAGGTGATTGACCGATCAATCGCACTCGGATACTACTATCTGCCATTATCTGTCCGACGTGTGTACATTTTGGACAGTGCTGTTTTCCCGTTCCACCGTTTTTTTCAACCAGGGGCCGGAAATGCGCCGGTTCCGCAAACCGGAGGAAGTATGTCCGTTGACGCCACCATGCATGTCGCGCGCCCAGGACGCCGAGATGCGTACCTCGACTGGATCCAGATGCTGACTGGAGCCGGTCTCGTCCTGTTCATTGCCTTTCACACCCTGCTGACCTCGTCCATCATCTTCGGCGCCAATGCCCTGAACGGCGTGGCCGGTGCCCTGGAAGCCCTGCATCTGGACACCCTGGCCCACATTGTCGTGCCCATCCTCTTTTTTGTCCATTTCGTGGTCGCGGCGCGCAAGATTCCGTTCCGGGCCGAGGGGCAGGAAGCCATCTGGCGCGACGCCCGCCTGTTGAACCACCGCGATACCTGGCTGTGGCTGGTGCAGGCCGGATCGGCCATGATCATTCTTGTCATGGGCGCCATCCACATGTGGACCAACATCAACGACGCGGCCATTCTCGCGGCCACGTCCACGGCCCGCGTGCAGAGCGGCGGCTGGACGCTTTTTTATTTCTTTCTGGTGCCGCTGGTGCAGCTGCATGTGTTCATCGGCGTGTACCGCATCGGCGTGAAATGGGGCTTCATCACCGACGCCACGCGGCCCAGAGTCGCCAAGATCCTGGCCATCGCCTTCGGCTGTGTCCTGGTCGTCGCGTACATCGCCCTGGCCCGTTACGCTACCCTGACCGTCTAAATTTCGGGAGATCATATGCATATTCATACTTCTGATCTGTTGGTCATCGGCGCGGGGCTGTCCGGCGAGCGCGTGGCCGTGGAATCGGCCCTG
Organism: Deltaproteobacteria bacterium; assembly: GCA_009930495.1. NCBI lineage: Bacteria > Pseudomonadati > Myxococcota > Myxococcia > Deltaproteobacteria bacterium. The sequence goes on along the minus strand of RZYB01000191.1, from coordinate 1,638 downwards.
GCCGGATTCGATGTCGTCTGTCTGTCCATTGTCCCGGCCCGGCGCTCCCATTCCTCCGCGGCCCAGGGCGGCATGCAGGCGGCCATCGGCAACTGCGTCATGGGCGAGGGGGATTGTACAGACATCCATTTTCTGGACACGGTCAAGGGCTCGGACTGGGGCTGTGATCAGGAAGTGGCTCGCATGTTCGCGGACACCGCACCCATCGAGATGCGCCGTCTGGCCCATTGGGGCGTGCCGTGGAACCGCGTCGTGCCGGGCAAGTCCTTCTATTTCAAGGGCGGCGAGAAATTCGAAAAATTCGAGAAACCCGAAAAGGAAGGTCTGATCACGTCCCGGTCCTTTGGTGGCACGGCCAAATGGCGCACCTGCTACACGTCCGACGGCACGGGCCACGCGGTCATGTGCACCATGGACAACAAGTGCGCCGAACTGGGCATCACCGTGCTCGACCGCAAGGAAGCCATTTCCCTCCTCCATGACGGCGAAAAATGCATGGGCGCAGTGGTCCGCTGTCTGCGCACAGGCAAGCTCGAAGTCTATCAGGCCAGGGCCACGGTCATCTGTACCGGCGGGTTCGGCCGGATCTATTCCGCCACGACCAACGCGGTCATCTGCGACGGCGGCGGCGCGGCCATCGCCCAGGAAACCGGGCTGGTGCCCATCGGCAACCCCGAATCCATCCAGTTTCACCCCACGGGCATCGTGCCCACGGACATTCTGGTCACCGAGGGCTGTCGCGGCGACGGCGGTACGCTTTTGGACGTGCACGAAGAACGCTTCATGCACATCTACGAGCCGGAAAAGGCCGAGCTGGCCTCCCGCGACGTGGTCGCCCGGCGTATGACCGAGCACATGCGCGCCGGCCACGGTGTGCAGTCCCCGTATGGCGAGCACCTGTGGCTGGACATCCGCCATCTGGGCGACCACCACATTTCCACCAAGCTGCGCGAGGTGGACGAGATCTGTAAAAACTTCCTTGGCGTGGACGCCCGCACCCAGCTCATTCCGGTGCGTCCGACCCAGCACTACACCATGGCCGGCGTGCGCACGGACAAGACCGGCGCGGCCTATGGCCTCAAAGGCCTGTTCTCGGCCGGCGAGGCGGCCTGTTGGGACATGCACGGCTTCAATCGTCTGGGCGGCAACTCCCTGGCCGAAACCGTGGTTGCCGGCGGCATCATCGGCCGGCATATCGTCGAATATCTGAAGGGCTGCGAAACCTGCTTTTCCACGTCCCTGGTCAAGGCCGAAGCCGCCAAGCAGCGGCAACGCATCGACGACCTCATCCATGACCGTTTGGGCAAAGAAAACGTCTACAAGGTCCGCGCCGAAATGCAGGACGCCCTCATGAAGGGCTGTTTCGTGTTCCGCAACGAAAAGGATCTCCAGGCCTGTATCGAAGCCCTGCAGGGCGTGTACGAACGGGCCGGCAAAATCGGTCTGGTCTCAAACGGCCTCGGAGCCAACGCCGAGGTCGCGGCGGCGCTCAAACTGCAAGGCCAGGTCCGTCTGGCCCTGTGCATTGCCACCGGCGCTCTGGCCCGCAAGGAAAGCCGGGGCAGCCACAACCGCGAGGACTATCCGGCCCGCGACGACAAGAATTGGCTGAACCGCACCCTGGCCTACTGGCCCGAA
>RZYB01000190.1 GCA_009930495.1 Deltaproteobacteria bacterium | reverse complement strand
AAGGCCATCGACCTCATCGACGAGGCCGCGGCCATGATCCGGACCGAGATCGACTCCCTGCCCACGGAGCTGGACGAGGCCAACCGCAAGATCATGCAGCTGGAGATCGAGCGCGAAGCCCTGCGTCGCGAAAGTGACGCCGCCTCCCGCGAACGTCTGGAGAAGCTCGAAAAGGAGCTGGCGGAGCTGAAAGAAGCCCAGACCGGCCTCAAGGCCCAGTGGGAGCGGGAAAAGAGCGGGATCGACGAGATCAGCGGTGTCAAGAAGGATATCGAGGCGACCAAGGAGGCCATTGCCAAGGCCGAGCGCGAGTACGATCTGAACAAGGCCGCCGAACTCAAGTATGGTCGGCTGACGGAACTGGAGAAGAAGCTCGCGAGCCTTTCCGGCGGCGACGACGGCGAGCAGCGCCTGCTGCGCGAGGAGGTCGGTCCGGACGACATTGCGGCCATCATTTCCAAGTGGACGGGAATCCCGGTGTCCAAGTTGGTGGAAGGGGAGCGCGAGAAGCTTCTGAAACTGGCCGATATCCTGCACGAGCGGGTCGTCGGTCAGGACGAGGCCGTGCAGGCCGTGGCCGACGCGGTCCTGCGCGCCCGGGCGGGCCTGAAGAACCCGCAGCGGCCCATAGGCTCGTTCATGTTCCTGGGGCCCACCGGCGTGGGCAAGACCGAGCTGTGCAAGACCCTGGCGAAAAGCCTGTTCGACACCGAGGAAAACATGGTGCGCCTGGACATGAGCGAGTACATGGAAAAGCACACCGTGGCCCGGCTCATCGGAGCGCCTCCGGGCTACATCGGCTACGACGAGGGCGGCCAGCTGACCGAGGCCGTGCGGCGCAAACCGTACAGCGTGGTTCTTTTTGATGAAATCGAGAAGGCCCACCCGGACGTCTTCAACGTGCTCCTGCAGATCCTCGACGACGGCCGGCTGACGGACAGCCACGGCCGGACCGTGGATTTCAAGAACACGATCATCATCATGACCTCCAACATCGGCTCGCCCTTGCTTCTGGATGGCATCAGCGAGTCGGGTGAATTGCGAGAGGGCGTGCGCGATGGGGTCATGGGTGTGCTGCGCGGGCATTTCCGGCCCGAGTTCTTGAACCGGGTCGACGAAATCGTGCTCTTCAAGCCGCTCCTCATCGAGCAGATCACGCGCATCATTGATCTGCTCATGGGCAACTTGCAGGCCCGTCTGGAGGAGCGCAAGATCACTCTGGAGCTCACCTCCAGAGCCAAGGATTTCATTGCCCGCGAGGCCTATGATCCGGTCTACGGAGCGCGGCCGCTCTTGCGGTATTTGCAGCACAATCTGGAAACGCCTCTGGCCAGGGAGATCATCGGTGGCCGTCTGCACGACGGACAAAAGCTGGTGGTCGACGAAGAGGGCGGGGCATTGCGGTTCATGGCCTGAGCCTTTTGACGGCACATGGCGGCAAAGCCGCTTCTCCATCGCACCATGCGGTGGGGAAGCGGCTTTTTTTGTGTCGCGTGATCGTGGGCGTTTTGTCATGACGCCGTCACGAAAGACCCGTAGCCAGGGTGACGTTTGTTCAATAACCACCCGAAACACAAGGAGTGTGCCGTGCTTTCGCATCTCGATCGTCGTGACTTTCTGAAACTTGGCGGTTTGGCGGCTGCCGGGGTCGCCGCCCTGACTTTGCCGCGTTTTTCCTGGGCAGGGGTCAAGGCCGCGCGCCTGGATGACTGCATGTCCATGTCGGCCCAGGATATGGCCGAGCGTTCCAGGCTCGTTGTCGATTCCATGCGCTACATTGACGACGTGGTTGCCTCCATCGGCAATGCCGAAGTTCGCGGCATCGTGGCCGGCATCGTCAAGAATCCGGCTCCGACCATCATGGAGTCGCTCATGGACGAAAAAAATCGTTGGGCCGTTTATGAGGAACTCAAGGCCGCCGGGTGGACCGAGCTGGAGTTCAATAAATTCTTGCCGCCCGTGCGGGACGCGGCCAAAAGTCCCCAGCCGTTTCTTTCCGCGCCGGGTAGCGGATACGGGAGCCATCACTGCTATCCCGGCGGGCTTGTCACCCACACGGCGTTGAATCTGCAGGCGTCCCTGGCCATCCACGCCGGGTACAAGGACGTTTATGGCTTTGATCTGGACAGGGACACGGTCATCGCCTCCCAGGTCTTGCACGATCTGCACAAACCATGGGTTTTTCAGTGGGAGGCCAGCGGCTCCAGCCGGACGGAGCAGAAATTGGCTGGCACCGGCGAGCATCATCCGTTAAGCGTGGCCGAGAGCGTGCGGCGCGGTCTGCCCGCCGAAATCTGCGTGGCTCAGGCCTGCGCCCACAAGCATCCGGGCTTTGCCAAGGATGAGGCCGAGGTCGTGCCCTGGCTCAAGACCGCGGCCATTCTGACGGGTGTCGATCCTGTCAGGAAAGGCCTCCTCGATTCTACCGGAACCCTGCCCCAGCCGCGTCGCATGGAAGGCTTCGTCTGTCATCTGGGGGACCACGACTTTGTTCTGACCGTGCCGGCTGCCCAGTGGCTTATCCCGGTCATGAAGGATATCGCGGCCACGGAGTACGGCATCCAGGGCGAGGGCGAGAGCGCGACGCGGCGCTTCAATGCCCTGCGCAATTACGTCTTTTCCCAGACCACGGTCATGAATCTCTACGCCCTGTACAGCACCAAGGGCCGGGATGCCTTGGCCGCCACGGTCCGGAGCATGGTCACGGCCTGATCCTTTCGTTTGGTTTTTGGGGCGGGCCATGTCCCGCCCTCCATTCTGGACTCGGTTTTCAAAACTCGGTACCTCCTCCGGGCTTTGGTCCCACTTCATTTTCAAGGAGAGTACCCGTGACCCCTCGATCCTGTCTCATTCTCGACATCGGCAGCGGCACTCAGGACGTGTTGCTCTATCAGGATGGCCTGGAGCTGGAAAACTGCCCCAAGTTCATTTTGCCCTCTCCGGCCCGCACGGTCGCGGCCCGCATTCGGGAGCTGACCGCCGCTGAGCGCGATATCTATTTGCACGGCCAGAACATGGGCGGCGGGTTTTGGCGCGCGGTCAAGGCGCACCAGGACGCGGGTTTGAAGGTTTATGCCCATCCCGAGGCGGCCCTGGCCCTGGGTGATGATCTGGATCAGGTGCGCGGGCACGGCATCGAAATCACGGCCGCGCCGCCGCTTTCGGCCACGCAGGTGCTGCTGACGGATTTCGATCTCGGCTTTTGGCGCGGACTCCTCCAGTATGCCGGGTTGGCGCAGCCGGATTTGATCCTGGCCTGCGTGCAGGACCACGGTTTTCATCCGGGCAAGAGCAACCGCATTTCCCGCTTCGCCTATTGGCAGCGATTCATGGCCGAGGACGAGGGACGGATTTCCCGCCTGCTCTATGCCGAACCGCCGGCCGAGATGACCCGTCTGGCCTGTTTGCGCCGGTCCATCGGTGTGGGGCTGGTGGCCGACACCGGCTCGGCCGCCATGCTCGGCGCGCTGTTCGACCCGAGCGTGGAACAGTCCGCGCGGCAGGACGGCGTGCTCATCGTCAATCTCGGCAACAGCCACGCCATCGCCTTTCTGGTTTTGGGCGAGCGGGTTCTTGGCGTCTACGAACACCACACCGGCTATCTGGATCAGGGCAAGCTTATGGGGCATTTGGAGCGCTTCCGGCGGGGCGAACTGGGTAACGCCGAGGTCTTCGACGATGGCGGCCACGGCTGCGTGACCGTGCCCGACCTGCCGCAAGGCTTTGGCCGCACCGTGGTTCTGGGGCCCCAGCGGGCCATGCTGGCCGGCGCGGCGGTGGAGTTTCTCGCCCCCGGCGGAGACATGATGCTGGCCGGATGTTTCGGTCTGCTGAAGGGTTGGAAGGAGATGGACGCCGCGCGGTAATCGGCGTGTCACACCCCGGCGGGCCTGGCGCGGGCCCGCCGTTATCCGGCCTGTTTTCCCGTCATTTTGAGAATTTCGATCTTCCAGACCTCCACGTTGCCGATGTGTTCCCCTGGAACGCGTTCGCCCTGTCGTGCATACTGATCCGCGATGATCTGCAGGGCGGCAAGCTTGCGGGCCGGCTCCTCGATGTGTCTGGCAATACCGTGCGCGATGACCGTGGCATAAGTGAAACCCCAGGCGCAGGGATTGTCGCCCTTGGGGGCAAGCGCCAGCCCGTGCTCGAAAAGGCAGCACACGCGCGGGTTGCGGCGCAGGATGTCGAGCTTGAGGCCTTGCGTCGCGCCATGGAAATAGAGGGCCGCGCCGTCGTACCCGAAGGACAGGGGCACGACGTACGGCTCGTCGTTTTGGCTCATGGCCAGCCGCATGACCGGGCTGGCCCGGATGATGCGCTCCAGTTCGGCGGGATCGGTGACGGCGTTCTTTGCGCGGCGCATGGGGCGGTTCAACATGACGTCTCCTTGCGGTTGGTGGGTGTTACCGGTCGGACCCGGCCGGTCACGTGCTCCAAAACTGCGTCCATGGCGGCATTGACGGCCGCGAAATTTTGATTTTCCGGGGCCGTGATGTCCTTGGCGGACTGCACGTACGGGCCGGGAATGAGTTCGTCTCCGCAGCACGAGACCATGGCCGCCATGGTTTCCGGGGTT
>RZYB01000189.1 GCA_009930495.1 Deltaproteobacteria bacterium | reverse complement strand
TATCTGAAAGGCAAGCCCAATCGCCTGAAGCCCAAACAGATCGCCCTGGTCGACAAGCTCAAGGCCGAGGGCGCGGCCAAGCTAACCTTCAACGTCGGATTCTTCACCAACGGCGACTCCAAGCTGGCGGAAATGTCCGGCATCATGGCCGCGGCCATGGGCTCCCTGTATCTGCTGGTGGTGACCTTTCTGTTCAGCTTCCCGGCCGGCGTCATGGCCGCGGTCTATCTGGAGGAATTCGCCCCGGACAACCGGCTGATGCACATCGTCGAGGTCAACATCAACAACCTCGCGGCCATCCCGTCCATCCTCTTCGGCCTTTTGGGGCTGGCCATCTTCATCAATTTCATGGGCCTGCCCCGGTCCTCACCCCTGGTCGGCGGCCTGACCCTGGGGCTCATGACCCTTCCGGTCATCATCATCTCCACCCGCGCCGCCATCCGGGCCATCCCCGATTCCATCCGCGAGGGAGCCCTGGCCCTGGGCGCGACGCACTGGCAGGTGGTCTGGGACCATGTCCTGCCCCTGTCCCTGCCCGGCATCCTGACCGGCACCATCATCGGCCTGGCCCGCGCCATCGGCGAAACCGCGCCGCTGCTGATCATCGGCATGATGGCCTACATCCCGGACGTACCCACCGGCTTCACCAGCGCGGCCACGGTCCTGCCGGCCCAGATCTACACTTGGTCCTCGGATTCCATCCGGGCCTTCACGGAGCGAACCTCGGCCGGAATCATCGTGCTGCTGGCCGTGCTCCTGTCCATGAACGCCCTGGCCATCCTCCTGCGCAACAAATACGAGCGTAAGTGGTAGGTGTGTAACACCTTCCTCGCCAAGCGGCCCGTGTTCACGACAAGCTCGTGAACGCGGGCCGCTTGCGTTGCGCTTGACGCCGTCCGGGGCGCGGTCTACCCGCCCGGTAAACCATCGCTTCGACCAGGACATCCGCCATGAAACAACGCCGCACCATCAGTTATTTTCTGGAATCCATCATCTTCACCGTCCTCGGACTGGGCGGAGCCTTTGCCTTCGGGCACCACAACGGCGGCATGGGCATGGCCCTATCCTTCCTGCTGACCACCACCCTTTTGTCCTGCCTGGAAATTTCGGTGTCCCTGGACAACGCCGTGGTCAACGCCACGGTTCTCAGAGCCATGACGCCCTTCTGGCAGACCATGTTCATGACCGTGGGCATCGCCATCGCCGTGTTCGGCATGCGCGTCCTGTTTCCCATCCTGATCACGGCCGTGGCCGGCAACATGGATTTCAGCCAAGCCTGGACCATCGCCACGACCCAACCGGAACAGTACCGGCAAATCATGGAGGACAGCCACCTGAGCATCATGGGCTTCGGCGGCACGTTTCTGCTCATGGTCGCCCTGACCTATTTTCTGAACGTCGAAAAAGAGACACACTGGCTGCCGGGCGTGGAAAAACTCATGGCCCGGGCCGGCGGCGTGCACAACGCGGCCGCCAGCCTGACCATCATCACGGTCATGTTGGCCGGGGGCCTTTTGCCCCAGTCCGACAGGTACACATTTTTAATCAGCTGCCTGAGCGGGTTCGCCATCCACGCCCTGATCGACGTGCTCAAGCACATCGTGGGCGGCGGCGATATCGCGGCCGTGGCCGCGCGCAGCGGTCTGGTGGGTTTTGTCTATCTGGAAATTCTCGACAGCAGTTTTTCCTTTGACGGCGTGGTCGCGGCCTTCGCCATCACCAACAACTTCTGGCTCATCGCCGCCGGCCTGGGCATCGGGGCCATGTTCGTACGCTCCATGACCGTCTATCTGGTCGCGCGCGGCACCCTGGAGCAATACAAATATCTGGAACCGGCGGCCTTCTGGGCCATCGGCTTTCTGGTCGCGGTCATGTTCCTGTCCGCGGCCGGACACCACCTGCCCGGCGGTGAAATCACCACGGGACTGACCAGCATGGTCATCCTCGGCGCGGGCGTCGCGACCAGCATCATCCAAAAACACCGCCAATAACTCACGCCGACAACGCCAAATCCGACCCCGCCTGTTCACGAATGGAGCGCGCTCCGATCGGCGTGACGTGCGCCGCGCCCTGGACAAGGGGCTCGCGGCCGGAATCAAGCCCCATGCCGCCGATGCTCCCAAGCAACGACGCGGCCAGCTCGTTCAAGGTGGCGATGGCCTGGGCCGAGGCGTCCATGGCCTGGACGTTGCCACTGGCGATGACGGCCATCTCGTCCGTGGCCGCCAAAATCCTGCCGCCGCTCTCGCGTTGCTGGACCACATCCTGGGCAATGTCGCGGACCTGACGGGCCGAAGCGCCGATAACCGCCACGATTTCATCCAGGGCCGTGCCGGATCCGTGCACCAGCTCCCGGCAACGGTGCATGGCCTCGTTGGTCAACGCGGCGTTGGCCATGCTCTCCCCGGCTCCGCGCTGGATGGCGCGGACAAAGTCCTCCACCTGACGGGTGGCGGTCATGGTCTTTTCGGCCAGTTTGCGGACCTCGTCCGCGACCACGGCGAATCTCCGCCCGGCCTCGCCGGCCCGGGCCGCCTCGATGGCCGCGTTCAAGGCCAGAAGATTGGTCTGGTCCGCGATGTCCCCGATCATGTTCATGATCGCGCCAATGCTGCGGGCCGTGTCGTCCAGGCGGGCCAGATCCTCGTGCAGGGACCGCGCCCGGGCCGAAACCTCGTCCATGACCTCCATGGACGACCGCACCACGGACTGACCGTCGCCGGCCTTGACCACGGCCTGATCCGCCAGATCAGCCGAAGACCCGGTTTTCTCCTCCACCCGCGCCAGGGAGGCCTGCATGCCCTCCATGGCCTGGGCCGCGCGGGCGGCCTCTTCCTGCTGCTCCCGCGCCCCGCGTCGCGAGGCCTGGATGGATTCAGCCAGCTCCCGAGCCGCGCGGGTCAATTCACGGGAAACACTCGCCGCCTCGCGTCCGGCCTGGGCCATGGCCCGGTTTTGGGTCTCGATATGGGCCTGGGTCGCCTTTTCCTCGCTCAGGTTGATCCAAATGGCCATGGCTCCGATCAGGGTGCCGTCCAAATCGTAAATAGGCGTGGCCGCCACCCGCAGATGGGCCACGGTTCCGGAGTCGATCCGATTCAGGGTGATCTCGACCTCGACCCGCCGCCGTTCGTCCATGGCCCGCCGGGTCAGGGTTTGTTCCCGCGCCCCGGAATAGGCGAAGGCGTTCATGGTCTGACCCAGATACAGTTCCGGCTCTCCGGGATGGCCGACCACGTCCAGGGCTGCGGCGTTGACGTGCTGGATACGGTTGTCCGTGTCCACGACCACGCACGGCACGATCACGCCATGCAACACCCCCTGGGCAAAACCAAGCTTGTTCTTGAGTTCCGCGACCATGGCCCCCACGGCCCGAATGGCCTGTCCCAGGGCATCGCGTCCCGCATAGGCAATGCCGAAGGAAAAATCGCCCCTGATGACATCCTCGCAAACCGCGGCCAGTCGTCGGACAGGGCGCAACAGCTGTCGACCGATCCACCAAATCAGCACCAGGGCGACGAGCAACGGCGGTCCGGCGCTGACCAGGCCCGAACGCGCCAAACGGGCATCAACCCCGGCCATGAGATCCTCCCGATCCACCCAGGTTACGAAACGCAGACCCCACGGCGTGAAATCCTGACCGACCACGTCCACGACCTGGCCGGAATCAAGGGAAACCACGCCCGCGCCCAGATCGGACCGGGAGGCCAGGGCCGCGCATTCGTCCTCCCGACCGGGCAGATCGATGACCATCCGCCCACTCCGGTCCACGGCGAACGTGCCCCCGTGTCCGCCCACCCCGACCTCGCGCACGAACGCGGCAAATTCCGGACTGACCAATGGCCGGGCCACTTCCAGGGCGCCGATGACCGTCCCGGCCAGGTCGCGGATGGGCGTCTGGGCCGTCAGGTGCCAGACGCCGTCCAGAAGCATGAGGCCGGATACCGCCTCGCCCCGGGCCAGGGCCAGGCTCGTCGGATGCGCCGCCGCCAGCAGGGAGCCGCGCCCCCAGCCGGACTCTCCGCTCCGAAGCGAGGTGGACACGCGGATAAAGCGCCCCTCGTGCACTTGCAGAATCGAAGCCACGGCCCCGGTCAGCTCCGCCACCTTGTCCACCACGGCCGTATTTTCGTGCAGATACCCGGAACCGTGCTTCAGAGCCGGCAGTATTAACGCCTCTGATCCACCCTGATCCTGGTCGCGCGCGGTCAGGGAAACGTCCAGAAGCCGTTCGAGCACCGGAAACCCGCTCAGTTCAAACTGCGTGGCCAGCACACCCAAATCCGAGGCGATCTTGCGCCTGGCCATGCCATCCTGAAGGCCCAGGGCCTGTCCCAACGTGTGGGACACGCCCGCCAACGTTTCCCGGCCGCGATCCACATGCATCTGGCGGGTCAACACCGCCTGCACGGCGGAAAGACACACAATCGTCACCACGACAATGCCAATGGCAACTACAACAAGCCGGGTCTGAAAACCACATCGAGCGAACATCCGTTCTCCATCCGTGTCTGGCGGTTAAAAGGCTCTCCTTCTTTCGCCGGAGAACCGACCAGAACAGTGTGACGGGACGACGTCGAAACCGCGTC
>RZYB01000188.1 GCA_009930495.1 Deltaproteobacteria bacterium | reverse complement strand
GATCCGGGGCTGTTCGTCCCGGGCCTGGGCAATGTTTTGTTTCAGGGCGTTGATTTCCCGTTGCAAAACCGTGGCCTGGGCCCCGGCGCGCATGGCGCGTTGCAGGCCGCCGGTGAAATACCAGGTGCCCGCGACCAGGGCGATCACGATGAGGATGGTCGGGAGCCAGCGCGCGTTGGTGGCCATGTCAGGCTCCTATCTTGGAGATGAGGTCGTACACGGGCAGAAGCAGGCCGATCATGATCATGGCGAACAGCCCGCCAAGCACGATCATGATCATGGGTTCCAGGGTCTTGGACAGCACTTGGACCAGTCCGTTCATTTTGTCGCGATACAGCTTGGCCACGTACGCGGCCTGATCGTCGAGACGGCCGGTCATTTCGCCCACGGCGAGCATGCGGATGGCAAACGGGTCGAGAGCTTTGTGCTGGCGCAGGGAGGCGGAGAGCATGGTCCCGGCTTTAATGGAGTTTTGCGTCCCGAGCAAGCGCTCCTTGTAGACCTCGTTGGCCGTGGCGGCGGTGATCATCTGCAGGGCGCGCAGGACGCCAATGCCGGCTCCGATCATGATGCCCAGATATTCCGTGGCCCTGGCCACCAGGGACGTGTGCACGATGACGGACAAAACGGGCACGCGCAGACTCAGGGCGCTCAGGGCGTAGCGCACCCGGTAGACCTTGCGCCGCAGCACGCCCAGGAGCACGCCGGCCGCGACCAGGGCCAGCAGGGTCGGACCGAACCAGGCCTGGACCCAGTCGGACACGGCGATGAGCAGGCGGGTCGGCCAGGGCAGGGCGATGTTCATGTCCTGGAACAGCCCGACCAGTTGCGGCACCACATACCAGAACCAGAAAACCACGGCCAGGAGCACGACCACGAACAGAAATGCCGGGTAGGTCAGGGCGCGCTTGGTGGCGCTGACGATTTCGTGGATGTGCAACAGGTGGTCGCCGCTTTTTTTGAGCATCTGGTCCAGGCGGCCGGTTTCCTCGCCAATGGATACCATGTGCTGGATGACGAACGGGGCCAGATGCGGGTGCTTGATCAGTGCCTCGGAAAAGGTCTGGCCGGTCTCGATGTCGGCGCAGATGCAGTGGATGGAGTTTTTGAGGCGTTGGTTTTTGGTGTCCGCGAGAATTTCCTCCAGTCCGTCGAGGACGGTCACGCCGGCGCCGATGAGCATGCCCAGGTTGTTGTAGAACTCGGCCAGCTCCAGGCGGGTGATCGTGCCCAGGCCGATGGAGGTTGTTTGCACGGCGGCGTTGAGCACCGACGGCACGGGCGTCACTTCCAGGGCGATGCCACCGCCGTGTTCGATGTACCGCAGGGCGGCCGTGGGATCGGCCAGGGGCAGGTCGACCAGGCCGGACTGGATTTTGCCGGATTCGGCCAGGAGCTTGTAGCGGAAAAGATACATGCCGGGTTCCTAAAACGCGCTGGACGTCGCCGATGTGATCGACGTGTACCGGGAGCTGCCGAGAACGCGTTGCAATTCGTCGATGGTCGTGTCGCCGGCCAGGGCTTTTTTCACGCCGATGTCGAACATGGTCGTGAAGCCCTGGTTGACGGCGAGGGTTTCCAGGGCGTGCAGGGAGGCGTCCTCTTCCAGAAGTTGGCGCATTTCCGGGGTGATGAACAAAATTTCATACAACAGCGTGCGGCCGCGGTAGCCGCTCTGGCCGCAGGCCGGGCAGCCCTTGCCCCGGTACAGGGTGGTCGTTTTCGCGCCCAGATAGATCAATTCCGCGTCGCTGGGCGTGTAGGCTTCCTGGCATTGGCCGCAGATGGTGCGCACCAGACGCTGGCTGACCACGGCCACCAGGGATTCGGCCATGGACAGATTGTCCAGCCCCAGGCCCTTGAGGCGCGGAATGGCGCCCAGGGCCGTGTTGCTGTGCAGGGTGGACAGGACCAGATGGCCGGTGGTGGCGGCGGTGATGGCGGTCTTGGCCGTCAGTTCGTCGCGCATTTCGCCGATGAGGATGATGTCCGGGTCATGGCGCAGGAAATAGCGCATGGCGTTGGCGAAGTCGTAGCCGGCGGCCTCGTTGACCTGGGTCTGCCGGGCCAGGGGCACGATGTACTCGATGGGGTTTTCCACGGTCAGCACGTTCTTGCCGAGCAAATCCAGGGAGGACAGGCCGGCGACCAGGGTCGTCGATTTGCCCGAGCCCGTGGGGCCGGTCAGCAGGATGATGCCGAACGGCTCCTGAAAGGCCATGGCCAGCCGGTCCAGGTCCTCGGGCAAAAAACCCAGGGCGCGCAGGCTGAAGCTGCCGCGTTCCTGGGGGAGCAGGCGCAGGACGAGGTTTTCGCCGTAGGGCGTGACCAGCGACGAGACGCGGATGTCGAACTTGCGGTGCAGCAGGGTGGCGCTCCAGCGGCCGTCCTGGGGCAGGCGCTGCTCGGAAATGTCCATGCCGGCGCCAAGCTTGATGGTGCTCAGGACGCGTTTGAGGCTTGGCGGGTAGAAACGCACGCTCTTGAGCACGCCGTCAACGCGGAAGGCGACGTTGATGCCGTGTTCCATGGGCCGGATGTGGATGTCCGAGGTGCGCTCCTTGATGGCCAACAGCAGCAGGTACTCCACGAAGCGGTCCGGGCTGGTGGTCAGGGTGGTGTCGTTGGCCAGGGTTTTGGCCTCGCGCTCCAGAATGTCCTCGACGGGGTTTTCCAGAAAAAAGAAGTAGTTGTAGATCGAGGACACGATTTTGCTTTCCTCGGCCAGCAGAAAACGCGGTTTCTTGCCGGTGAAGCGCAGACAGGCCTGCTCCATGGCCGCGTCGGGCAGACCGGACGTGGCCACGAGCACGACATCTCCTTCCGGGCGCAGTGGAAACAGGCGCAGGTTGAGACAGGTGCCGCGATTGAAGCGGCGCAGCAGGGCCATGTCCGGCGCTTCCTTGTCCAGATCGATGTGGTCGAGGCCGAGCTGGGAGCTGAGGGCGTGGATCAGGTCGAATTCCGAGACGATGCCGATGCCGGTCAGCACCTGCCCGAGCTTCTGCCCGGTGACGCGCTGTTCCTGCAGGGCGTATTGGATGTGTCGGTCGGAGAGGAGGCCCTTGTCCTTGAGCAGGTCGCCGAGGCGGATGGTTGGTTGGGTCATGATCGTGGTGTCGTGGTGGCCGGGGTTGCGGAGAAGCGGAGCCAGAAAAACGTCGTCGGGTCCAGGGCGCCGTTCACGGGCAGGCCCACGGAGCGTTGGAAGTCGGCGATGGCGTACCAGGTCGGGCTGTTGAGCAGGCCGCTGGCGGGTTTGGTCAAAAAGCCCAGGGCGCGCAGGCGCTCCTGGGCCGCGTGGACCATGGGACTGCTTTGGCCGGGCGGAGGCGTGTCCACGGGAAATTCCGACACCCAGAACACGAGCCACGCCGGCCTGTCGGTCGCGTCGGCCGGCCATGGCAGGGCCACCCAGCGCGGATTCGATCCCGGTGCCCCGGGCAGGCGATCCAGGGTGGCCACGGTCATGGTCGGCGGCAGGGTGACGCGCAGTGGTCCGATGTTTTTGTCGCGCACGGCCTGGGCCAAAACCGTGGACAGGTCCGGTCCCAGTGGCTTGCCGGCCAGGGCTTCCAGCGCGTTCACGGCTTTGGCCGTGTCGGTGGAATTCCGGGGCGCGGCGGGCGCGGGCCGCGCCGAAAGCGGGCGGACCAGGGCCTTGATGGCCGGCGGCCAAGACCAATGGCCGTCCAGTCCAGGCAGGCGCGCGGCGCCAAGACCGACCAGGATCAGGCCGGCCACCACGGCGCCAAGGATGATGACGGGCCGCGAGATCGGCCGGGCAGCGTGCTTGGCGCCGCTTTGCACCTCCTGGATGGCCAGACGCATGATCCGGGGCGTGATGCTCCGCGTGCCAAAGGCCAGGCAGCCGTACAGGGCGCGCTCCATGATCAGCTTGGCCAGGCGCAGATTGCCGCGCGTGGCCCGCCACAGCATCCAGGCGGCCAGTCCGGACAGGCGGAGTTGCGATCCGCCCTGACTCAATTTGAAATTGACGTAGCCGATCAGCTCGTCCCGGCCAAACTGCGGCAGGACTTGATAAATGGCGATGCGGCTCTTGAGCTGGCGCATGGATTCCCGCTCCAGGCGCTGGGCCAGTTCCGGCTGGGCGATGAGGATGACCTGGACCAGCTTCTGGCCGTCGAACTCGAAATTGCCGAGCATGCGCAGGGCTTCCAGGGAGTCGTCGCTCAGGTTGTGGGCCTCGTCCACGGCGATGACGCTGGTTTTTCCAGCCGCGTGCGTGGCCAGAAAGAAATCGTGGAGCAGCTTTTGATAGTCGAGCAGGGTGAAGTCCCGCTCGCAGGACAGGCCGAAGTCGCCGGCAATGGCCCGGAACAGTTCTTCCTTGGTGAACATGGGGTTGAAGATCCAGGCGAAAACGGCATCGCGGCCTTCGAGCATGGCGAACAGCTGCAGGGAAAGGGAGGTCTTGCCCACCCCGACCTCGCCAATGAGCACCATGAAGCCCTTGCGCGTTTCGATGCCGTGGGCCAGCTCGTCCAGGATCATGCGCGTGGCCTGGGTTTGGTAGAATCCGTCCTGGCTGGTGGCCATGGAGAACGGATTGCCGGTCAGATTGAGGGAAGCGAAGGTGTTGGTGGTCATGGTTTG
>RZYB01000187.1 GCA_009930495.1 Deltaproteobacteria bacterium | reverse complement strand
GGTCCGATTTTTTGGGCTGCATCGTTGATAACCTCGGAGTGATTTCGACCAGAAAAATGCATTTTTCACTGCATTACTGGTTATTCGAAATACGTTATTTCCGAGTAAATTTCAATTTATTTCAATATATTGTCATATTTTCAGGGCCGACTAAGTAATGTCCTTGTACCGATCTTCCAGTTCCATGTCGGACACGAGGCCTTCCACTCCCGGAAACTCCTTGAGAATCTCCCGGGCCAGCCAGTCCACGCCCTCTTCGAAGGTGGGACTGTCCCCCTTGCAAATCGCCAGCAGATCATTGGGCGGGGATTGCATCACCGTGGGGACGTAATAATAATCCGTATGTGTGACCGGGTATGCCCCCCTCATGCCCGGCCGCCATCGCGTCACCCGCCTCAAAACCTGACCTAGACCACAAACGAACAAATCTTTATGAGATTTTTTCTCTTTAAGATTGACTAAAAATCTTTGAGCGCATAAATTAATAGCATTAAAAACGAATTTTTCACGTTTTGAGCTAAAACATGATCGTCAATTTCTCACTCGAAAACTGGATGTCCTTTCGAAACCACGTCACCTTTTCGATGGTCGCGAGCAGGGAACGCCAACATGGTGACAGGGTTCCGAGGCTTGGGAAGTACAAGACGAGAGTCCTCCCTGTGGCGGCGATCTATGGTGGAAACGCTTCGGGCAAAACGAATCTCTTCAAGGCCCTGAGCTTTGCCAAGGCCCTGGTCGTCAAGGGCACTCAGCCGGATGGCCTGATTCCTGTCGAGCCGTACCGACTGGGAAAGAAAGGAGTTGAGCAGCCTTCACGATTCGGCTTCGAACTCCTGATCGACGATACGATATACGAGTTCAGTTTCGCGGTGACACGCAAGGCGGTTCTGGAAGAAAAGCTGGTGGCCATCACCAGCACCAGTGAAAAGGTGCTCTACCACCGCCGCCTGGGCTCGCCCAACTTCGACGCATCCCTGGCCAAGGACCAGTTTCTCCAGTTCGCCTTCAAGGGCACGCGAGACAACCAACTCTTCCTGACCAACGCGGTCTCGCAGAAGGTCGAGAACTTCAGGCCGGTCTATGACTGGTTCAAGGATACGCTCGAACTGGTCGCGCCCGATTCCCGCTTCGAACCGTTCGAGCAGTTCATCGACGAGGGGCATCCGCTCTACTCGACCATGAACGAGATGTTGCCGCAACTCGACACTGGCATCGTCCATCTGGGCGGTGAAGAGGTCCCCTTCGAACACCTGCCTCTGCCGGAATTGCTGAAAAACAGGATCCAGGAGGAGGTCCCGGAAGGCATGACCGTCCGGTTTCTCACCGAACCGCTCAACGAACGCTTCCTCGTGACCCGCAAGGACGGCGAACTGACGGCCAAGAAACTGGTGACCTTCCATCCCAGGGAGGACGGCACCGAGGCCAGGTTCGAGATTCGGCAGGAGTCGGACGGCTCGCAGCGGATCATCGACCTGCTGCCCGTAATCCTGGATCTGTCGGCCCAGATGTCCAGAAAGGTCTATGTCATCGACGAAATCGACCGCAGCCTGCACACGCTGCTCACGCGCAGATTGCTTGAAGCGTATCTGGCCACGTGCTCAACCCAGACCAGAACGCAACTTCTGTTCACGACCCATGATGTGTTGCTCATGGATCAAGAACTCCTGCGCCGTGACGAGATGTGGGTGACCGAGAGAGACGCCGCCGGCGCCTCGAGTCTCTTCTCTTTCAGCGAATACAAGAATGTCCGGTACGACAAGGATATTTGCAAAAGTTACCTTCAGGGACGACTGGGCGGCATTCCCCGTATCCTGCAGGGAGGGGCGATGACCAATTCCTGCCGCGTGCACGAAAACGAGGAATGAGGTTGATGCCCCCGAAAGCACTTTGCAAAACCCCATTTCACCCTCCCCACTTGCCAACCCGATAAGATCAGCATAATTATTAACCGAACTGGTTAAATAAATCGCCAAGGACGCATGTGTGGACATATTCTTCAGCAACCGGCGAGATGAAAAAATCTTCAATGATTACAAAAAAATAATCCAAAAATTCGGCGTTCCTATGGCAGCCAGAATCAGCCTCCGGCTGCAGCAGATGCGGGCAGCACCCACCCTCTCCGTGTTCAAACAGGCCCACCCCAGATGCCACGCCCTTGACGGAGACCGGGACGGTGAATTCGCCGCCGATCTGCTGCACCCGCACCGCCTCATTTTCCGGCCGGACCACGAGCCTCTTCCCCGCGACGAGTTCGGTGGCCTGAATCTCTCCAAAGTGACGACAATCAGGATTCTTGAAATCGAGGACTACCATGGCAAGCGCAAGAGAAAATGAGTACAGGCCGGACATCGTGTTTCCACCGGGAGACACGATCGCCGGGATGCTTGACGACAGGGGATGGTCGAAAAACGACTTCGCCGACCGCTTGCAGAAGACGAACAAGTTCGTCAGTGACCTCCTCGCCGGCAGGGCGCCCATTTCCCCCGAGACCGCCTTCGATCTCGAACGGATATTCGGCGTTGACGCCGCGTTCTGGGTGAACCTGGAACAAAACTACCGGATCCACCTCCTGCGGCAGAAAAATACCGCGGAACTGGAAACGCTCGGAGCATGGGTTGCCCAGTTCCCCATCAGACAAATGGTCAAACTGCGGTGGATCGAAAAATTCAAAGCAGTGGCGAGTCAGGCCGAAGAGCTCTTGAAATTTTTCGGTGTCAGTTCACTGGAGGCATGGAACGACTTGTGGGAAAAGGACAGGATCGCCGTGGCGTTGCGCAGCTCACGCAAGTTCACGACGAACCCACCTTCCCTGGCAGCCTGGCTCAGACGCGGCGAGCAAGCCGCCGAGCATATCACCTGCGCGCCCTACAACGAGCGGCAATTCAGGAAGAACGTTCATGAACTCCGCGCCCTGACACGCGACGCGAACCTGTCGGAATGTGTCAAGCGCATGCGGCGACTTTGCGCCGAAGCCGGAGTCCTGGTCGTGTTCGTCCCGGAGATCCCCGGTACCCGAGCCAGCGGGGCCGCCTGGTGGCACAATCCCGAAAAGGCGGTCATCCAACTCAGCCTGCGCCACAAGACCCACGACCACCTGTGGTTCTCCTTTTTCCACGAGGCCAAACATATCTTGGATCACCCAAAAAAGATGGTCTTTGTCAGCGGGGACGAGATCGACGGGGATTCGGGTAGGATGGAACTGGAAAGGGAAGCCGACAGCTTCGCGGCCGACCTGCTCATCCCCCCGAAGGCCTTCAAGTCGTTTCTGGCCAAGGGGCGACCGACCCTGGATGCAATCAGCGCTTTCGCCACGGACGTGGATACCGCCCCGGGCATTGTCGTCGGCAGGCTCCAGCATGAAGGCGTCATCCCCTTCAAACAGGGCAACGGCCTCAAGGTCCGCCTGGACTGGGAAAAACTGGCCATGCCGCCGGAGGTTCCTTGAATCGACCCCACGACTGGTTGCTTCAACCTGAAAAGACCCCGCCCCGAGCCGCCAAAAACGTACGCCCGGAAGACAGTTCAGGGTGAAGCGTGCCCCTCTGTGAACGGTTGCATTCCGATTAGAACTTCCAACGATACCTGTCGCCCTTGGATCGATTATTTTCCCATTGAAGTGGCTGAAGATTTAAAAGCTCGTCTGAACCGCCCTTGGAAACCGGCCTGATATGATCTATTTCCCAGCCATGCTCTGATTCAATATCCCCATAAGCACTAAATTTCATGGGGCTTCCACAGATGTCAAAGCGCCATTCATCTGGGCTGTAGCCTTGAATCACTACGCCTTTACTCCATACTTTACAGGTCAACGACCTCGCCCTGAAGGACGAGGCTTGTAACTACACTCAGCCGCAATTCCTCTAGGAGGCTTTGGCTTCAACATGCGTTACGATAGGCCGGTTGACTGGCGGCCCGCCCAGGGCGGGCATGCCACCCTGAGCAAGGTATTTCCAGGCTATGTTCCGGGCGGCGTTGAGGTCCGCGTTGAGCGAGAAGCCGCAATCACCGCAGGCGAAAAGGCTCTGGTTCTTGCGATTGGATCGTGCTGTGTATCCGCACTTCGAACAACGCTGGCTTGTCTTTCTCGGATCGACGGTCTCGACGCGGCAACCAGTCGCCGCTGCCTTATATTCGAGAAAGGATTTGAGCTGCTCGTAGCTCCACCCATGGTGCCTGCGCCGCTGGCGCTTGCCACGCTGCTTGGTGGTGGAGCGAATGCCTTTGAGGTTTTCCAGCACGATCACGGACCCGTTGCCGGCCATATCTACGATCCTCTTGGAGAGGACGTGGTCACAATCGCGCCTGAACCGTTGCTGCCGATGCCTGACGCGCCGAAGATGGCGTTTGGCGGAGGCAGTGCCTTTGGCCTGAAGATTGCGTTTGAGCCGGAAATACCGTTTTTCAATTTCCTTCCAGCGTGCTTCGCCCAGAAAGACATTCCCGGACGTGACCGCTGGGCGGTTGATTCCAAGATCCACGCCAATAGCCTTTCCCGTAGGGGAAAAGGGTTCGTCGGGCAGAGTCAGGACGGAATGCAGCCACCACGTACCGTCTCGGTAAAGAAGGTCGGAGGAGTCGAACTCGACGGCCTTGGCCAGAATGGCCGCGGCATGCGTATTCGC
>RZYB01000186.1 GCA_009930495.1 Deltaproteobacteria bacterium | reverse complement strand
CGGGAATGTCGCCAATGCCGCTAGCGGCAGCGGTGGTCTGTATTTGAATTCCGATAGTTATACCCAGGTGGTGACGGTCGCTAATAGCCTGATTGTGAATAATCTCGCCACCAACTCCGGCGGCGGCCTAGCCGGCGGTGTATGGCTTAATGTCTCGGGGGGCGGCACTTCGCGGGTCGATAACTGTACGATTGTCGGCAACGTGGCCTCGCCAAGCGGCGGTGGTGGTATGGGTGGCGGTATCTTTACCGTGGGCGGTTGCCTGCAGAACAGTATTGTCTGGGGCAATACCGCTGATTGGGGGGCGGATATTTCGGATCAGGGCGGAACCTTTTATAACTCCTGCGCGTCGGATGGCCTGACGGATGGCGCGGATGGGTGTACGACCAATAATCCGATGTTCACGGATGCGTCCGCAAGTGATTACACGCTGCTGGCGGGGTCGCCCTGTATCGATACCGGTGACAATGCCTTGGCGCCGACGAATATTTCGCCTTATGACCTAGCGGGGAATCCGCGTATTCAGGACGGTACCGTGGATATGGGCGCGTATGAATTTGCTGCAGTTCCGCCTCCTGATGTGGTGTATGTCGATGCGTCGGTGGGCAGTTCCGGAGCCGGGACCAACTGGTTAACGGCATTCAAGACGATTCAGGAAGGCGTGGAAGCGGTATCGACCACAGGCACCGTCTGGGTCACCAACGGCGTGTATAATTCAGGTGGCGCGATGACGCCGGGCTATGCGTTGACCAACCGCGTGTGTATTACCAAGGCCATCACGGTGCGCTCGATGAACGGGCCGGAGGTAACGATTATCGCGGGTGCGGGACCCATAGGGTCTGCGGCGGTGCGCGGGGTGTTTATGAGTGGCGGTGCGCAGTTGATCGGCTTTGCCATCACGAACGGATACACGGCGAATTCCGGTGATGCAGTCTATGATCAATCTGGTGCAGGCATCTTGTTGGCAACCAACTGCGTAGTATCCAATGTGGTCGTCCAGGGAAATACGGCGAATAACAATGGCGGTGGCGCGTATTTGTATTACGGCGGTACGCTGAATAACTGTACGCTAAATGATAATACGGCGAATAACTGGGGCGGCGGAGCCTATTTCTATCAGGGGGGCACGCTGAACGACTGCACGCTGAACGGCAATTCTGCGGATTATGCCGGTGGGGCTTATGTGTACCATGGTGGTACGTTGAATTATTGTACGTTGAGAGGTAACTCGTCATCTGCCGGAGCGGGTGGGGCCTGTCTGGATACGAGCGGGACGATGAACAATTGTCTGGTGATCAGCAATACAGCGGCAACCTATGCGGGCGGTGTTGAAATTGACTATGTCGGGGATGAGACTTTAAATAATTGCACGATTGTCGGCAATACGGTAACCAGCGGGTCTGGCGGGATGTATCTGTATCAAAGCGGTACGTTGAATAACTGCATTGTATACGGAAACACAGGAACAACCGCTACGGATATATATACTGATGGCGGCGGCTCGACCATCCGCAACACCTGCGCATCCGACGGTATTACCAGCGGCGTAGACGGTTGTATCACCGAGGATCCGCAGCTCAACGCCGACTACACCCTGTCTGCGAATTCCCCGTGTTTTAACACAGGCAACAATACCTACGCTCCCGCCGGAACCGATCTGGCAGGCAATCCGCGCATTGCCTGGACTACGGTGGACATGGGCTCCTACGAACTGCAAGCCCTGATCAGCCCGTCTTCCGGCCCGTTAACTGCGGGCAACACCATCACCGTCACCAACGGATTTGATTTCGGCATCATCACGAATGTCCTTGTCGGAGCGCCGAGCGTCGGCTCAGCCATTCCCACCGCCTCCGGCCCCAACTGGTTCACCATCACCCTGCCCGCCGCCACCAACGCGATCGGCGGCACCGCATCCCTCACCGTCCAAACCTCCGACAACGGCGACACGACCCTGGCCAACGCCTATACCTACAATCCGCAGGGCGAGATTATCGGTTCACCCGTGACGGAGGCCTTTGTGATTGGAGCGGGTTCCATGACCAACATTACGACGCACGGCTGTCCGATCAGTTTGGTCTATGAATCCGGTCATTATCAATATCTGTATCTGTCCAACGACTTCGCCAACGTCGGGCTGACGGGGCCGACCCGTATTCTTGCGCTGGGTCTTGACGTGGTTTCGCCTCCAAGTACCTACGCACTGCCCGGTTACATTTTGCGTATGAAGCATACCGACGTAACCAATATGCTGGGGGAAATGCAGGGAACCGACCTGTCCCTCTGCTACAGCAACGCCGCCTATTCTCCGACAGCCGGCGGCTTCGACATGCTCGAATTCGACACCCCGTTCGAGTGGAACGGCTCCAGCAATGTGATTATCGACTGGGCTTTTGCTCCATCCCCCAATTATTGTCAATGCGGTCAAATCACTTACGATTTGACCGCTTACCGCGGCTGGAAATATCTCAGTGACGATTACGACACGCGGTATATCTATTACGTGGAAGAAGAAGGATATAACGAAGATTATAGTGCCAGTAGCGATCTCCCGCGTATCCGCATCCTGGCGGAGGTCAGCGGCGAGGCCATCACGCCGTCGTCCGGGTCCTCAGCCGGCGGCTATCAGGTCACCATCAGCGGCGTAAACCTAGGCGACGGGACCGACATCACCAACGTGACCCTTTGCGGCATTGATGCAACCACCATTGTCAGCCAATCATCCACCCAGGTGGTGGTTGTGGCCGGATCCAGCTCCGGCGCCCTCGTAGGCGCCGTACGCGTCTATTCCACCAGCTACGGCGAAACGGTGAAAGCCGATGCATTTTCCTACTATGGAATCTCCTTGTCCTCCGGCCCCTACGCCGGCGGCAACACCATCACCGTCACCAACAGCGCGGCCTTCGGCACGATCACAAACGTCCTCATAGGAGCACCGAGCGTCGGCTCGGCCATCCCCACCGCCTCCGGCCCCAACTGGTTCACCATAACCCTCCCCGCCGCCACCAACACGACCGGCGGCACCGTAACCCTCACCGTCCAAACATCCGACAACGGCGAAACGATCCTTGCCAACGCCTACACGTATAATCCAGCGGGCTTGATTGGGCGGCCTGGATCCATAACCGGCTGGGTCGAAGTGGTAGGCCTGCCCTATCAACAATCATCACCTGGCGTGGGGGTGCTGAACGATCAACTGTATGTTGCTGGCGGACGGTCTTCCATAACGATACTCACCAATGTCACTCGCTTCGACGGCTCCGCCTGGACGGAGGTGGCCGGCTTGCCGCAACCGCGCGTGGATTGCCGGGCGGCCGAGCTGAACGGGAACCTATACGTCATGGGTGGTAGCTATAGTTCTACCAAGAGAACGAATGTCTATGGCTACTCCGGTGGCGTGTGGAGTGAAGCCGCCGGACTGCCGTCCGCACGCGCCGGATTCGGTTTGGCGCAATGGCGAAATGCCCTGTATGCCGTGGGCGGCGAGGGTTCTGGAGGGGACGCAACCAACGTCTACTTGTTTGACGGGTCTGGACGGGCCGAGACCAACGGGCTGCCGACGGCGCGTAGCTTCAATACGGTCGCCGTACTGGATGATCAGCTTTATTCCATCGGCGGGCTTAATGGTGGCACTACCCGTACCAACGTCTATCGTTACGATGGAACCAATTGGACTGAAGTGGCAGGCTTGCCGCAACCGCGTTGCAGCATGGTGACGTATGCGGTCGGCGGGTTCATCTACGCGATCGCCGGCTGGACTGGCAGCAGCGCCTCGTACAACACCTTCCGCTATGATGGGGAAACCTGGACGGAAGTTATTTCACTCCCGCAGGCGCGCTCGTCCGCCGGCTGCGGTGCTTTGGGAACGGATATGTATGTCGTCGGCGGCGATACGGGAGGCACCGTGCATACCAATGTCTGGAAGGGCTCGGGAGGATACAGCGGCGGCGTGTTGCCGACATCCGGGCGCATCGGGGACGTGGTCACGATCTACGGCATCCATCTTGGCAACGGTAGCGACATCACCAACGTAACGCTGTGCGGGGTGTCGGCGGCGATTCAGCCGGGTCAGTCCGCTACGCAAGTCGTGGTAGTGGTCGGCACTTCCAGCTCCGGTTCCCTGGGCGATGTGGTGGTTCAATCCACCAGTTTCGGAGCCACCACCAAATCCAACGCCTTCACCTACAACGCCGCAGGCATTGACGTGACCGCACCAGCCTTCGCGCCGACGCCACTAGGCACCATCGTGACCAACATCTTCACCGTGACCAACAGCGGCAACGAAGCCCTGCTGATCACAGCAGCCACCAACAACGGCGCGGGTGCGGCATACTTCGATGTGACCGATTTGGCCGGATTGACCGTCGCCCCCGGCACCGCCAGCAACATTCCGGTGGTCTTCACCGCGTCAGCCATCGGCACCTTCACCCCGACCTGCTACCTGGTCAACAACAGTCCGATGCCGAGCTACACTTTCGCCCTGACCGGCTCGTGCTTCGCCGCCTCCACCAACATCGGCCCCTATGCCGGCGGCAACACGATCACCATCACCAACGGCTATTTCGGGAACATCACGAATGTCCTGGTCGGACCGCCGAGCGTCGGCTCGGCCATTCCCACCGCCTCCGGCCCCAACTG
>RZYB01000185.1 GCA_009930495.1 Deltaproteobacteria bacterium | reverse complement strand
CCGGAACTTTTCATGAACGATCCGGCCATGTTCGAGCGATATCCCGTGCCGCAGTAGACCACGATTTCGTCGTCCGTGGGCAGGGTGCAGCAGGAGGCCAGGATGTCCGCGAAGGACAAGTGCTGGGCGCCGGCGATCCGCCCCTGGTTCCATTCCGGCGTGGTGCGCACATCGAGCAGGATCGGGGCGGCACCCGATGCGGCTCGCCGCGCCAGTTCCGGAGCGGAGATCTGTTCCAGCCGGTCGGCCTGCCGTCCGGCGAAGATCCAGGATTGGATTCCTCCCGCCAGATAGCCGATGATGTTGTCGTAGCCGATGCGGTGCAGTTCCGTGCGCATGGCGTCGTAGGCCTCCCGACCGTTGACGACGAGCAGGATCTTCGCTTCCGGCGCCACGACCGTGCCGACCCAGTTGGCCATCTGTTTTTCAAAACCGATATTGAGGGAGCCTGGGATGTGGCAGCCTCCAAACGCGGCCCCGTCCCGGGTGTCGATGATGGTTGCCCCGGCGGCCATGAACCGGTCAAAATCCTCGACACCAAGGGCCTGCTCAAGGGGGCAGCGCTCCAGCAGCTGGGCGCCGTGGGCGTTGGTCGAAATAATGTGGGTGAAGCTTTTGGGGCGTTCGGGAAAATCCTGGCTCATGGCTTCGGAAAAGGCCTCGAAGGATGCGTACTGGAGCCGGGGATTGTGCTTGCGTTCGTAGCCCAGGGTCGAGCTTGGCTTGGGGCTCATGCCCTTGCCGCACAACGAGCCCGAGCCATGGGCCGGATAGACTTCGAGATGGTCGGGAAGCGCGCCGAGCTTGACGAAAAGGGAATTGTACAGATTGCGGACCTGCTCCTCCAAGGCGTCCTTGCCCACCAAATCCGGACGGCCGATGTCGCCGACAAAAAGAAGATCGCCGGTGAGGATCAGCCAGGGCTCCGGCGAACGGACCAAATCCGAAACCAGCAACGAAATGGAATGCGGCGTGTGGCCCGGGGTATGGAGAACTTCCAGACGCGCGGCGCCCGCTTCAAGCACGGTGCCCTCCGGCAGGGGGGTGAAGGCGAATGTCGCCGGCGTGTCCGGATGCATGCAGATCGGCGCGCCGGTGCGGGCCGCGAGCTCGTGCGCTCCGGAAACGTGATCCGCATGGACGTGGGTGTCGATGATGTGCGTGATGCGCATGCCTTCTTCGCGAGAAACGGCAAGGTAGTCGTCAATGTCGCGTTTCGGATCAACGACAATCATCACGCCCTTGCCCGGGCACCCGAGCATATACGAAAAACAACCGAGGCCTTGGACCTGTATCTGTTTGAAATACATGCGACTCTCCTGAAAATGGTTGCGAGGGGCGCTTGGCCGCGAGCGTTTCGCGGTCGTTATCGGAATTTTTCACGGTTTTTGCCAAGTTGTTAATAATAATCTTTTCCAGTGTCATGGGCAAGGCGGGGACACATGGCGCGTGGATGGACTCAAGAATTTCCGCCCACGCGGATCGCCACGCGGTCACGCCCCGTGCCGTTGTCCTGGCGGGAGTCGTGGTCATTTTTTCTTGCAGGCCGGGCAGACACCTTCCAGACGGATGTCCACCCGTTCCACTTCCAGGCCCATCCGGGCCAGGACGTCCTGGGCCAGGGGTGGGAGGGGGGCGTCGATGCACAGGTAGCGGTCGCACCGCGTGCAATGGAAATGGGCGTGGTCCTCGGTCCGCTCGACACCGCGCAGGCAGAAGCGTTGGGCGTGCTTGCCCAGGTCCAGCCGGTTCAGGACCTCGTGTTCGACCAGCAGATCGAGAATCCGGTACACCGTGACCCGGTTGATGTTCGCCGTGCTTCGGATTTTTTCCAAAATTTCCACGGCGCTTAACGGCTGGGCCGTGTTGCCCACGGCCAGGAGGACCCGCGTCCGATGGGCGGTGGGGTCCAATCCGGCCGAGGTCAGGCGGGTCTTGGCCGTTTTTTCGGTCATTTTGGGGGTCATGATTTTTTCCACGCCGTCCGGCCTCCCCTGGCCAGGACATAGCCGAGAGTGCCCACGGCGATGATGGACGCGCCCGAGGTGAGGTCGAAATGGTAGGAAATGGCCAGGCCGCAGAGACAGAAAACCAGGCTGGCCAGGGTGGCCAGGAGCATCATTTTCCAGAGGGAGTCGGTGAACAGTTCGGCCAGCATGGGCGGAATGGTCAGCAGGGCGATGACCAGGATCAGCCCGGCCACCTGGATGACCAGGACCACGGTCACGGCCGTCAGAACCTGCATCAGGGTGTGGAGCAATCTGACCGGAACGCCGGTGGAACGGGCGAATTCCTGGTCAAAGGACAGGGCCAGGAAGTCCTTGTACCAGAACATGACCACGCCGATGATGATCAGGTCCAGGCCGGCCATGAACCAGACGTCCCGCGTGGGCACGGCCAGGATGCTGCCGAAGAGGTAGCTCATCAGGTCCACGTTGTAGCCCGGGGTGAGGTCCATGAGGATGATGCCCAGGGCCATGCCGGCGGCCCACATCACGCCGACCAGGGCGTCCGCGCGTTCGGCCCGGCCAAAGGACGCCTGGGCCATGCCCATGGCGGCCAGGGCCGTGAAGACCACCGTGCACGGCAGGACCGGCAGCCCGAGAAAAAAGGCCAGGCCCACGCCGCCATAGGCCGCGTGGGCCACGCCGCCGGCCATGAAAACCTGCCGGTTGACGACCACGAGGCTGCCGATGACGCCGCAGGCCACGCTGGCCAGAATACCCGCCAGAATGGCGTTTTGGATGAATTCCAGGCCGAGAATCGCGGTCATGCCGACCTCCGGGACTGTCCGAAGATGGTCGACATGCCCTTGATGTATTCGTCCAGGGGGCAGGTGGCGTCGTGGGAGCCGTAGACGAGTTCGAGCATTTGGGGGGTCAGCTCGCGGCCCTGGCTCTGGATGAGGCTCTTGTTGACCACGGCCACGCTGGTGATGCGGGTGGACGCGGAAATCAGATCGTGGCTGACCATGACGATGGTGATGGACGCGCTCAGGGCCGAGAGCAGGTCGAACAGGCAGACCTTGCCCTGGGGGTCGATGTTCGAGGTCGGTTCGTCGAAAAGGAGCAGCCCCGGGTTCGAGACCAGGGCCCTGGCCACAAGCACGCGTTGCTTTTGTCCGCCGGACAAGGCGTCGAAGCGCCGGTCCGCGAAATCGGCCATCTGGACCATGTCCAGGCTGTCCATGGCCTTGCGCCGGCTGGCCGCGTCATGTCCGGGCCAGCGGCCCGAAACGAGCACGCCCGCTTTGCGGCGCAGGCCCAGGAGCACCGCGTCGCGCACGGTGATGGGAAAGCTGGGCTGGATCACGGCGTGCTGGGGCACGTAGCCAATGGCCGGGCGGTTGCAGCGGGGATCGACGCCCAGCACCCGGATCGAACCCGTCCTGGGCGTGAGCAGGCCGAGGATGAGCTTGATCAGGGTCGTTTTGCCGCCACCATTGGGGCCGATGACGGCCATGAAGTCGCCGCCGCGCACGTTCAGATTGACGTCGGACAGCACGTCCCGATCGTCGTAGGCATAGGACACGCCATGGACCTCGATGGCCGGCTCGGCGCCGTGCCAGAGTGGTTCGAGGCGCGGTGTTGGCGGACCGGCCTGGATCTGGCCGGAACAACTGGAACATTCGTGATCGGTATGCATGGGACTCCAGGGACGCGGCGCTTGGTCGCGTCCGGAATGGGTTGCTAGTTGAGGGCGCCGGCCATGGCCTTGGCCGCCTGGAGCAGGTTGCCCGCCCACTCCGCGGCCAGGGGATCGAGCCGGACAACCCTGGCCCCGATCTGCTTGGCGATGACGGCCGCGCTTTTTTCCGAGAACTGGGGCTGCACGAAGACGACCTTGGTGCCGAGTTTCTGGCCCATTTCGATGATCGCGGCCAATTCCCTCGGGCTTGGCTCCTTGCCTTCGACTTCGATGGCGGCCTGACGCAGGCCATACGCCCTGGCGAAATAGCCCCAGGAGGGGTGGAAAACCAGAAAAGTGCGTTTTTCCTCGGGAATGGGGGCCAGGATGGCCCGGATTTCAGCGTCCAGGGCGTCCAGCTCCCGCAGAAACGTCTCGGCGTTGGCCGTGTAGTGCTCCGCGTGCGGGGGGTCCATGGCGCACAGCCCGTCCCGGATGTTGCGGGCCTGGATCTTGACCAGGGCCGGATCGAGCCAGATGTGTGGATCCAGGCCGTCGTGACCGCCATGGTGGTCTGCGTCGTGGCCGTGCGAAGCCGCCTTGCCGTCGTCGTGGTGTCCATTTTCCATGGACGCTTTGGGGACGTCTTTTTCCGTGTGAACAATGCGGATGTCTGGGTTGGTGCCCTTGATCCGGTCCATCCAGACCATGTCGAACGCATCGCCGATGGAGAAGTAGACAGAGGCCTTGGCCAGGTCGATCATCTGCCTGGGCCTGGGTTCGTAGGCGTGGGGATTGGCTCCGGGCTGAACCATGATCGAAACCGGGACCAGTCCGCCGCTGATCCTGTCCACGAAGTATTTTTGGGGCGCGATGGAGACAAAGGCCGTGGGCTGCGCCAGCACGGAGCCGACGGTGACAAGGGTTGCCAATATCAGAAAACATAGTGTTTTTTTCATGAAATCCTCCATGATTTTGGAACGCTGTTTATGCAACAAGTTTGCATTCAGTCAAGGCGGCCCTGGCCGGATCGTCGG
>RZYB01000184.1 GCA_009930495.1 Deltaproteobacteria bacterium | reverse complement strand
ACGGCCAAGGGGATTGACGCGGACCGCCTTGCGGCCGTGGGCTGGGGCCAGGAAAAGCCTGTTGCCGACAATCAGTCCGAAGAGGGCAGGGCCAAGAATCGGCGGGTGGAGATCATCAAGAAATAGTTCTGGGCGTGTCTTTGCGCGGCCCCGGCGGATCGTCCAATTCCCGATGGACGGCGGCGGGCGGGGTGGATACATGGGGCGGGGCCGGGGCTCGCCCCTTTTTTGTATCGTTTTGCAACCAGGAACCGCGTTTTGTCCACCAACCGCACCATTGTCAGAAATGCGTCCATCGTTTCCGCCGCCACGTTGCTCAGCCGGGGCCTGGGCCTGGTCCGGGATCTGATCATGGCCTATACCCTTGGCGCGTCTGTGCTGGCCGACGCTTTTTTCGTCGCCTTCCGTGTCCCCAATTTGCTGCGCAGCCTGTTCGCCGAAGGCTCGTTGACCATGGCCTTTGTGCCGACTTTTGTCCGAATCCGTCAGGAGCAGGGCGATCGGGCGGCCTTCATCCTGGCTCGGTCCATCCAGATTTGGCTGGTCCTTATTCTGGGCGTTCTGACCTTGGGCGTGCTGCTTTTCCCCAAGGCCGTGACGCTTATGATCGCCTCTGGTTTCGCGGCCGAAAAGCCGGAAATGTTCGAGCTGACGGCCGGGCTGGTCCAAATCTGCTTCCCCTACATCCTGCTCATTTCCGGCGTGGCCCTGTGCATGGGCATCCTGAACAGCATGGGGCATTTTCTTGTGCCGGCCCTGGCCCCGTGTCTGCTGAACATCACGCTTATCGCGGCCAGCCTGGGGGCCATCTGGATGGGCGGCAACGTGGCCGTGTGGCTGGCCTGGGGCGTGCTCGTGGCTGGCGTTGGCCAGTGGCTGCTGCAGCAGCCGGTGCTGCGCGCCAAGGGCTTCGCCTGGCGCGGCCCGGTGGAACTTGCCGGGCCGGGAGTGCGGCGCATCGGGGCGCTCATGCTGCCGACCATTTTGGGCTCGGCGGTCTATCAATTCAATATTTTGATCGGCACGGGCATGGCCTCGTTCTTGCCCGAGGGCTCCATTTCCAATCTGTATTACGCGGACCGGCTTTTTCAGTTTCCACTCGGCGTGTTCGGCGTGGCCGTGGGCGTGGCCACCCTGCCGTCCTTGTCGTCCCTGGCCGCGCCAGAGCGACGGGATGAGTTCCGCGCCACCCTGGCCAGCTCATTGGGCCTGACCCTGTTCGTCAACCTGCCGGCCGCCGCCGGACTGGCGGGATTGGCCCTGCCTTTGGTCGAGCTCTTGTTCGGGCGCGGCGAGTTTTCCGCCCAGGCCGTACACGGCACGGCCATGGCCCTGTTGGGGTATGTGGTCGGGCTGCCGGCTTTTTCCAGTGTGCGTTCCCTGGCTTCGGCCTATTACGCCCTGGGCGACACCAAGACCCCGGTGCGGGTGGCCCTTGTCTGCCTTGGTGTCTATGTCGCCGTGGGCTACGCCGGCATGCAGGTGCTCGGTCATGTCGGTCTGGCTCTGGCCTCGTCCGTGTCGGCCTGGATCAACGTGCTGCTGCTGGGCTTTTTGCTGCGCCGCCATCTGGGTGCTTGGTTCCGTCCGAACCGCGATCATGTCCTGTCCGTGTTGCTCAGCCTGGGGCTATTGGCCGGATGCTGGGCCAGCGCCGGACTGGGCCGGATCAGCCTGCTGCTTATCCCGCTGTGGGTCGCGCTGTACATGGGCCTTGCCCTGGTTCTGAAGGTTTCCCAGGCCCGGCTTTTCGCCGATGTGCTGGGGCGGCGTTTCGCGCGCAAACGCGCTTGACTTGAACTGCGCGGCCTTTGCCGGTACTGGCCAGACTTTACCGCAACGCCAACTTCCACGAGGACTGTATAATGATCCGCATCAATGAGAATTATTCAAAGCTCAAGGCGTCCTATCTGTTCGCCGACATCGCTCATCGTGTGTCTGCTTTTCAAGCAGCCAATCCGGACAAGAAAATCATCCGTATGGGTATCGGCGACGTGACCGAACCCCTGCCCGGGGCCGTGGTCAAGGCCTTTCACGAGGGTGTGGACGAGATGGCCAATAGCACGACTTTTCGCGGCTATGGGCCGGAGCAGGGCTATGGATTCCTGCGCGAACTGATCGCGGCGGAGGATTTTCAGGCCAGGGGCGCGGACATCGCGGCCGACGAAATTTTCATCAGCGACGGCGCCAAGTGCGACACCGGCAACATCCAGGAGCTCTTCGCCGGGGACATCCGCATCGCCATTCCGGACCCGGTCTATCCGGTCTATGTGGACACCAACGTCATGGCCGGCCGCACCGGAGCGAACGTGGACGGCCGCTATGAAGGGTTGGTTTATCTCGACGGGACCAAGGACAATGGCTTCATCCCGGCCCTGCCGACCGAGCCCGTGGACCTGATTTATCTGTGTTATCCCAACAACCCCACCGGCGCGACCATCACCAAGGCCCAGCTTGCGGCCTGGGTGGACTACGCCCGTGCCAACAAGGCCCTTATTTTGTTCGACGCGGCCTACGAGGCCTTTATCCGCGATCCCGACCTGCCCAAGTCCATCTACGAGATCGAGGGCGCGCGCGAGGTGGCCATCGAGTTCCGCTCCCTGTCCAAAACCGCCGGGTTCACCGGCACACGGTTGGCCTTCACCGTGGTGCCCAAGACCTGCATGGCCTACGACGCGGCCGGCAACCAGCACAGCCTGCACGCCATGTGGAACCGACGCCACACGACCAAGTTCAACGGCGTGTCCTATCCGGTGCAGAAGGCGGCGGCGGCCGTGTACTCGCCCGAGGGCAAGGCCCAGGCCAGGGCCCTGGTGGGCGGGTACTTGCGCAACGCGGCCATCATCCGCAAGGAAATGACGGCCCTGGGCTATGACTGCGTTGGCGGCGAGAATTCGCCCTATGTCTGGATCGACGGCAAGATGGGTTCGTGGGAGTTTTTCGACATGCTCCTGAACAAGGCGGCCGTGGTCTGCACACCCGGCGCTGGCTTTGGGGCTTGTGGCGAAGGCTTCATCCGTATTTCCGCTTTCAACAGCCTGGCCAATGTTCAGGAAGCCATGGAGCGGTTGCGCTCCGTGCTGAAATAGATGCTCGATCCGGCGGTGCTTCGGGCCAGGGAGTACTTCCCGCGCGGCCTGTCCCAGCCGGATGCGGGTTTTCGTTTTTCTCTCGACGCCCTGCTTTTGGCGGCTTTCGCGCGGCAGGGCGCAAGCCGGGTGCTTGATCTGGGAACCGGATGCGGGGTGGTGGGGCTGGCCTGGGCCCTGATCCACCCCGATTCGTTTGTGGTCGGGCTGGACGCAAATCCCGCCATGCTGGTTCATGCCCGCGAAAACGCCCGGCGCTTGGGCTTGGCTGGGCGTTTTGCCGCCGTGCGGGCCGATGTGGCCCGGCCCGGCGGGTTCAGGCCCGAAAGCATGGATCTGGTGCTCTGCAATCCGCCGTATCGTGATCCCGGCACGGGCCGGGTGTGTCCTCATGTCGGAAAAAACGCGGCCCGTTTTGAGAGTGGCGCGGTTTTGGCCGACTTTATCCGCGCCACCGCCTTTGTCCTGCGCAATCGAAAACCCTGCGCTTTCATCCATCTGGCCGAGCGCGTCGATGACCTGCTCGGCCTTTTGTCCGAGCACCGATTGCGGCCCAAGGAGCTGCTCTTCGTGCATCCCAAGCCTGACGTTTTGGCCCGGCTGGTTCTGGTTCTGGCCGTCAAGAACGGCGGGCCGGGCCTGACCGTGGCCGCGCCCCTGGTCTTGCACGGCGAGGCCGGCCTTACCGCCCAAGCCCTGGCGTTTTGTCCGTGGCTGGCGTGCAATTCGAGATGAAGGCTGCCTCCGGCGGGCAGGGGACGCGTCCCCCGCACCTCTTTCGGGTCTCTCGTGGGCAGCGATGCACGGGACATGACGTCCCGAATTTCCATTTTTCCTTTTGAAGGGGTCAAGGGGCCGCGCCCCTTGCGGGGCGCGGGGCGGAGCCCCGTATTGTCTTAAACGGTGATGACCTTGTCGGCCACCTGTTGGCTGGTGACCACGTCGAGCATGTTCGTGACCTGGCCGACGATTTTTTGGTCCATGAGTTGGAAATGCTCCAGGCAGGTGCCACAGACGAGGATGGACACGCCGGCGGCTTCCAGGCTTTTGAGCTTGTCGATGACCGGATTTTGGGCCGTGGCCAGTCGGACCGCGCCGTTGAGCATGATGATTCGCCACAGGGCGTCGCCCAGCTCCGGCAGGGTGGTGATGAAATTCTGCATGAGCCGCGCGCCCAGGGCGTCATCGCCCCGGCCAATGACGTCCGAGGTCAGAAAGACCAGGATGCGGTGGCCGCAGACCGGACAGACGGCTTGGGGCGTGTCCTGGACTCCGGGCGTCGCGGCTTTGCCCGGCGCGTCCGAGACCGGTCGTGCCTCGATGGTCCACAGTCGGCCGTCCTGACGGATGGCGTCGACAACCCATCTCTGGCTGGTCAGAAATCGGCTGACGTTTTCCTTGGCCGCTTCGTTATCGACGATGACCCGGATTTCCTGGGTGGCGGGGTCGGCGATAACCCGCTTGCATCGCAGTACGGGGTTGGGGCATGGTTCCCCTTCGCAATTGAGTGTGATTGGCACGGCGTATCCTCCATGATGGGCGAAAGTGGTCTTGTTGTACGCACGTTCGGAGGGTGGTCAAATTGGATTATTCTATTTCATTTGAGAGTTTGGATTGAAAATA
>RZYB01000183.1 GCA_009930495.1 Deltaproteobacteria bacterium | reverse complement strand
GCCCGAGAGGTACTGACTGCTCTGTTCCAGGTTGATGACCACCTCGCCGCCGACAAGGCCGGGGCTGGACAGGACCAGGGGCGGGTAGCCGATCTTGTCCTCGAAGGTCACGCGCACGCCTTGTTGGGCCAGGGCCTCGGTTAGATCGGCCACGGGACGGTCGTGCATGCGGCCCTCGCCGTGGAAACGGTAGATGCCGGGCACGGCCGTGACCACGCCCATCATCAGCCGGCAGGTGGTGCCGGACTCGCCCACGTTCATGTCCACCACGTCTTGGGGGGGGCATGCCCGGCCAGTTCCGATGCCGCGCACGAAGATCCTGTCGCCGCGCGCTTCGATGACCGCGCCCAGGCCGCGCAGACAATCCGTGGTACGGGCCAGATCCTGGCTGTCCAGCACCCCTTCCAGCAGCGATTCGCCATTGGCCAGGGCCGCGCAGATGAGCGCCCGATGGGACAGGGATTTGGAGGAGGGCGCGGTGATGGTGATCGTGTTCATGCGGACTCCCGCGTCATGCCGGTGCCGTAGAGTTGCGGTCCGGTAGGATAGCTTCCGAGCACGCGCATGGTATGACAAAGCTTGGTCAGATGGTTCATGGTGTTTTCATATTGGTCCTGGGACAAGTCGCATTCCACGTCCATGAAAAAGACGTATTTCCATTTTTCGCCTTTGAGCGGGCGTGATTCGAGTTTGGTCAGATTGAGCCCCTGGTCGGCCAGCAGGTTCAAAATGGCGGCCAGGGCGCCGGGACGGTCCGGCGTGGTGAAGAGGAGCGAGGTTTTGTCCCGACTGCTGCCCTGGGTCGGGGTCGGTCCAATGACCAGAAAACGGGTCCAGTTGTCGGGCAGATCCTGGATATCCAGGGCCACGGCCGTCAAACCGTAGCGTTCCACCAGCCGGGGATGGCCAATGGCCGCGGCACCGTTGCCTTCCTGCTCGGCCAGGGCCGCGGCCGCGGCGGTGCTGTCCACGGGAATGACCTCGGCCTGCGGGATGTTGGTTCTGAGCCAGCCGGAGCATTGGGCCAGGGCCTGGGGATGGGAATAAACCCGGCGTACCTGGGACAGATCGCTCCCCGTGGCCAGCAGGGCGTGACTGATGCGGCTGAACAGCTCGGCATGGATATAGACA
The DNA here is from genome assembly GCA_009930495.1 of Deltaproteobacteria bacterium. NCBI lineage: Bacteria > Pseudomonadati > Myxococcota > Myxococcia > Deltaproteobacteria bacterium. The sequence continues at coordinate 3,597 of RZYB01000183.1, read as the reverse complement.
TTGTATTGCAGGAAGAGATCCAGGCTCTGCCCGACGCTGCCCTGCAGGGAATTTTCCAGTGGAATGACGCCCAGGTCGGCCTTGCGCGAGGCCACGGTCAGAAAGACGTCGTGCAGGGTCGGACAGGGCGAGAAGTCCATGGATCGACCCAGGTACTCCAGGGCGGCCTGATGGGTGAACGTGCCTTCGGGCCCGAGGTAGGCCACGATTTGCGGTTGTTGCAGGCGGCGCGAGGAGGAAATGATTTCTCGGTAGATGGCCCGCAGGTGGTCTTCGGGGAGGATGCCGGAACTTACGGCCGTCAGTCGGTTCAGGACTTCCTTTTCCCGGAAGGGTTTGAATACCATGTCCAGGGAATGGGATTTGATGTGTCCCACCTCGCGGCTGAGGGTTGCCCGCTTGTTGAGCAGGTCGACGATGCGGTCGTCCAGGTCGTCGATCTGCGTCCGTATTTCCGTCAGGCGGGCGGTGGCGTCGTTGATCATGGGCTATTCCTTGATGTCCTCGGTGATGCGCATGCCGAAATGCCGTCCGGCCTGGTCTGTGCGGCAGAGCACCTTGTCGCCGACCTGCAGGTCGACCACGCTGACCGGGGAACCGTCGGCCCGGACCAGCCGGATGGTCTCGGCGTTTTGCAGGAAGATGGTCCCGCTCTTGCCGCTGGTTTCCGCTTCGATGAGCAGCATGGGCCGGATCTCCACCTTGCAACGGCCGACCGTGGCCAGGGTGGTCGCGCCGTCGGCGCCGACAATGAGCACCTCGGAGCCGGTTTTCAGCTCGTCGAGATAGGTGGTTTTGTCGCCGGGCATGGCCGCGTAGGCGTGCACGGCTCCGGCATTGATGCGGAAGGGACGTGGCGCCACATAAGGGTTGGATTCGGTTTCGGCGTTGATCAGGAAGGTGAAGGCGCTGGAGTTGCCGACCAGCATGCCTTGGCCGGATTTCATCAGGCTCATGGTGTCCACACAGACGCGATGGCCAAGACCGGCGGATGTGACATTGGTGATGATCGCGGTTTCCAATTCCATGGTGCCCTGGCTGAGTTTGAGTTCGCGGACAATGGTTTTCAGATCGTAGACGGCGGACGGCAGGACAAGCACGGTTTTGACCCCGCGTTCCAGGATGCCGGCGGCCAGCCTCGCCCGATCCAGACTGGCCACTTCCACGGCCAGATTTTCGGACTGGGCCAGGATGTTTTCGACGGGAATGATTTCCCAGCCTTCTTTCAGGATGACGTTTCGGCCCTGGACTAAAAGACGCACGGCTTCTTCTTCGTCAGCCTTACTGTCCAGGCGGATAAAGGCTTGTTCTTCGGCGGCCAGGACCGGCGTTTTGCTCAGGGCCTGGACAGAGGCGACGTGCGCGGACTCGACAATGACGGCGTCCACACCAGATTCCAGGGCCAGGGTGATTTCGCCTTTGTCAAAGGGGATGCCGGAAAAGATGACGTTTTTCATGGTCTGCCCTTAGATTTTAGGTTCTTCGAGTAGGGCCAGGGCTTGGTCGACGCTGTATTCCATGTGTACCACGGCGTGCAGGGCCTGAACCAATCTGGTTGGATCGTCGGCCTGGAAGATATTGCGTCCCATGGATAGGCCCGCCCCGCCAGCGGCGATGGAGTCGTGCGCCATTTGCAGGATTTCGCGGGGAGAATCCATGCGTGGGCCGCCGGCAATGACCACGGGCACGCAGCAGCTTTCCGTGACCGTGGCGAAGGATTCCGGATCGCCGGTGTAGACGACCTTGATCACGTCGGCGCCGAGCTCCTCGGCCAGTCGGGCACAGTGCGCCACGGTGGCCGGATCCCATTCGGATTTGATTTTCGGTCCACGGGCGTAGACCATGGCCAGGAGCGGCATGCCCCATTCGTTGCATTTGGAGGCGACCTGCCCCATGTCGCGGAGCATATCCCGTTCGGATTCGTCACCGAGATTCAGATGCACGGACACGGCGTCGGCGCCGAGCTTGATCCCGTCTTCCACGGTTCCAACCAGAATTTTGGCGTTGGGGAAGGGGGAGAGCGTGGTGCTGGCGGAAAGATGGATGATGAGCCCGACGTCACGGCCGTGGCCGCGGTGGGAACAGCGAGGCAGGCCTTTGTGCATCAGCACGGCATTGGCGCCGCCCTCGGCCACTTTGTCGACGGTGGCGCGCATGTCCACCAGCCCGGCGATGGGGCCGACCGTGGTGCCGTGATCCAGGGGCACGATGATGCTGCGGCCCGTGTTGCGGTTGAAGATTCGTTCCAGTCGAACGCTTTTGCCCATGTTCATGATGTCCTCCTGATTTTGGCCCGGCTCCCGGCGGCGGATACAAAAAAAGGGCCGCCGGCGTGTTCGCCTGCGGCCCTTTGGTTGGTTTGCTTCAGATGTGTGCGACTAAAGCAGTCCCCCCAGACCACAGGCTCTGCTAAAATAAAAGTACCAAAAAAAGTACAGGCTGTTGCTGGAGGTAAAGTTTTTCATCGCGAGAAAAGCATTACGCCTGTTGCGAGAAATGCGTCAAGAGAAATTTATGACCGGTGGTCATTTTTTTGGTCGGGGTTTTGCCAGGGAGCGCGAGGCCGGGAATGTCCGTCTTGGACATCGGGAGGCGATGGGATAGGGTTTTGAAAAAGCGGACGGTAAGGAGAATGCGCGTCGCGGAGCGGAGCCTGTCACGCCGCACGCGTGGAACCCAGGCTGGCCGTGTGCCTGTGGTAGGCAATGAGTTCATGGCGGGTGGTCGCGAAAACAAGGTGGTGGGGCGTGGACGATGTTCAGGACTTGGAAAGACAGGGCGGGATTCTTGGGAGTTTTTACCGTCGGCGGCGAATCGAGAGGGAGGTCCGAGACCGGGATTCCGTGGTCAGGACTGTCCCTCGGGATATCGAAAACAATCCGGTTGGCTCCGCGAGTTCCGGTTCTTTCACCAAGGGGCGTTTCGTGGATGAAGCGGGCTAGAGGGCTCGCAGATAGTCGATCCCGTTCAAAATCAACGTCTGGGCGTGGAGCGCCGCTCCAGCGATGTCTTCCCAGAAATGATTGGCCAGGGAGAGGAGGGAAAGGCTGGACAGGAAGAACAGGACAGTCCAGACATTGCGGATGACAACAAGCAGGATATCGAAAAAAAGACGTGTTGGGGAGACCATGGAAACCCTCTCGCGTATTGGGTGCATGTTAGCGGCGCCTTGAGCGTCGACCTCTTTTGCCCGTGGATTTTGGTCCGGTCCAAAAATTTTGGGCGATCCAATAAATACCGTAGCCTACAAGGGCCAGCAGGAAAAAGCGCGGAAAAAAGATGCATAAGAGAGCGCCCACCGCGAAGAGTAGGGGATGGATGCCCATGGAGCGCAAAATACCTTGAATTTGATACAGTAGCTGTCTGAATTGGTTCATAATGAAAGTCCTTTTTGGTGCCCACCTTGCTATGCTGGATTCCACTGAAAGTAAACGTGAAAATCTTTTTGAGGGTCATCGCGGCCTTTGTGCCGGCCTTGTCCGGGTCTTTTTTTATTATAGGACTCGACTTTCGGGGTTGTTAGTAAAGTCGCGGAAGCAGAAATCTTTCTAAAATAATTGAATATTTTGATTGAGGGGATCCTCCTTCTGTAGTAGT
>RZYB01000182.1 GCA_009930495.1 Deltaproteobacteria bacterium | reverse complement strand
GTGCCGCCGATGTCCAGGATAAGGGCGTCCTCTGCGACCGGGGCCGTGCTCAGAATGCCCATGACCGAGGCCGCCGGACCGGAAAAGATGGACTGGACCGGGATTTCGCGCGCCAGTTTGAGCGGCATGGTTCCACCGTCGGCCTTGACGATGTTGATGTCGGCCTGGATATCCAGATCCTTGAGACTTTGCTCGAAGGCGTCGGCAAAGGCGTTGAAGGTCCGCCAGACCGCGGCGTTGTAGTAGGCCGTGCTCACGCGCCGTCCGAAATTGAGGGATTCGGAAACCCTGTGTCCCAGGGTGATGAAATCGGCCTGGGGGGCCAGGGCTTCGGCCATGGCCAGTTCCTGTTCCGGGTTGCGGGTGCAGAACTTGCCGACCACGCCGTAGACCCGGATGCCATCCTCCCGGCATTTGGTGGCCAGGGGCTTGATCTGGTCGGTCCTGGCCTTGGCCGTGACCACGCCCCGATGATCCACGCAACCGGACAGAATATGGTACTGGCTGCCCATGGCGTAGGCCTGGGGATTGATGCCGGGGCCAGGAATGACGAACATGCCGACCTTTTCCGTGTGTCCGGTGACGATGGAATTGGTGGACAGGGTCGTGCTCAGGTTGATGGTGCGGATGTCCGCGCCCTGGCAGTCTTTCAGGATGGCGCGCAGGGCTTCGGTGATGGTCGCCAGCAGATTGTCGTGATCCGTGGGCACCTTGGCCTGGGCCAGGAGCTGGCCGTCCCGGATGCACACGCCGTCCGTGTGGGTCCCTCCGACATCGATACCGATAAGCATGGGTCCAATCCTTGCGTGAGAGGTTGGGGCTGGTCATCACCTGGCCGGTGGCGACGGAAGCCCTTGCTTGTGTTTTCGGGCGCGTTGCATCACCAGTGGGGCGGTCCGAGCGTGAATTCCGCCGCACGCGTTGCCGCGCGGGAAAACAATACTTTTCAACGCAGCCAATATGCACCGGACTCAAAGGGAATCGCAAGCACAATTCCATAAACGGAGGGAAATCATGGATAAACAGCTGGTCGACGATTTTTTGGCCCATATCCGCGAGGCGGGCGCCATTGTCCGCCACCAATGGAACGACGCCAAACAGATTGTCTTCAAGGGACGCATCGATCTTCTGACCCAGACCGATCTGGCCGTGGAAGGCTATCTGCGCGAGGCTCTGCCCCGGATCCTGCCGGGATCGACCGTGTTGGCCGAGGAATCACACGCAACGCTCACGCCGGGCGAGTTGACCTGGATCATCGATCCCATCGACGGCACGACCAATTACGCCCACGGCCTGCCCGTTGCCGCCGTGTCCGTGGGGTTGTGGAAAAACGGGCGCGTGGTGCTGGGGGCCGTCTATCTGCCCGTGCTGGAGGAATTGTTCTGGGCCGTGCGCGGTCAGGGCGCTTTTTTGAACGGCGCGCGCATCCATGTCAGCGACGGGGCCGAAATGCGGAGATCGCTCATCGCCACGGGCTTTCCCTATGGATTTCATGAGGAAGTGGACCTGATCTGCGACCGTTTCAAGCGGGTCCTGCTGGCCTCCCAGGGCGTGCGCCGGCTGGGTTCGGCGGCCACGGATCTGGCCTATACCGCCTGCGGTCGCTTCGAGGGCTATTACGAAACCGGCCTCAAGCCCTGGGACACCGCCGCTGGCTGGCTTCTGGTGGAAGAGGCTGGCGGGCGGGTCAGTGGTTTGGATGGTTCGGGCTACCAGTTGGGTGAATATATGATCGTGGCCAGCAACGGCCGCGTCCACGACGCGCTGCTGGCCATGTTGTGAAGGCCGGGGGGTGTCTAGACCGTGATTTCAAGGGATGAAACGGCCGGAAGCAAGGTGCCCCTGGCCGTGTAGGTTGGTTCGGCGAGGATGTCCGGAGCTTTGGTATCCCGTTGTTTTCGCAAGCGGTGCCGCATGGTCCAGGTGGGGTGGCCGTCCGGCCATTGTCGACCTTGTCCTTGGGATTGGGAAATGCGTGTCAGTGCCATGATGTGTCCTTGGCCGTCCTTGGCCTGGTGGAAATTTTCATCGCGCGGCGTCCCTGCCGCATGTTTTGTATCGGTCATTGCCGGAAAAACTTGAGCGTCATGAAAAGGCCCCGGATGCACGCATCCGGGGCCAACTCGTGGAGAAGTCTCCACACCAAGCGCCATGGCCAGCCGTGTTACGCGATTGTGTCCGCGAGCGTGCCCTTGCCCGTGTAGGCGGCTCCGAGCACGCTTTTTTGGAAGTCGTAACTGTTGTTCATTCTGTTCTGGTTTTCATTGCGATTCATGTAGTCGAGCGTTGTGCTGACCACGGCGGCCCCGAAGGTTCGCCGATCCCAAATCTGGGACGAGGTGCCCAGGCCCGATGATGCTTGTGTTTCCATAAGTCCTCCCGGCCGCGCGGACCATGACGCTTACGGATTCCATCGGACAGAATCGTCGGAAAGTTAAGCCCGTATTCTTGGGCCGGGACGTGGAATGTCCGCTGATTTTTGATTTTTGTCTTTGTTCCCGGTGGTTGGGGTGTTTGCGCGTGAAGGCGACGGGGTCACGGATTGCATGGGGGGCGATCCTGGCAAAATCAAAAACAGAGTGCTACAAGGTTGCAATTGTCGTGGTCGGAGCGCGGGCTGGAACATTGGGACACCGGTCGCGGCGCGACTGTTCACGCTCATGACCGCGCGCCAACGGCATGACGAGAAACAACCAAAAAAGCTAACGGAGTTTTACCATGAAGCAGACAGACGTATTGGTGTTGGGCGGCCTTTCCGGAATAACGGCGGGGATCAGTTGCAGAAGGTATTACCCGGACAAAAAGGTGACCCTGGTGCGCAAGGAGGGGACGGTGCTCATCCCCTGCGGTATCCCGTATATTTATGGAACCGTTGGCGGACCGCAGAACAACGTGGTTCCTGACGGGTTGCTGGAGAGCAACGGTATCGAGCTGATCAAGGACGAGGCGATCACCGTGGATCGCGAGAAAAAGGTGGTTGCGCTCAAGGGCGGCGAGACCATCGGCTATGACAAACTGGTTTTCGCCACCGGGTCGCTGCCCATGGTTCCTCCCATCCCCGGCGTGGACAAAAAAAATGTCTACCCGGTGAAGAAGGAATTCGACTACCTGGGGTCCGTTCTTGAATGCATGAAGGGGGTCAAGGATCTGGTGATCATTGGTGGCGGCTTCATTGGCGTGGAATTCGCCGACGAATGCCGCAAGGGGCGGAACGTCAACGTGACCGTGGTGGAGGCCATGCCGCATTGCCTGCAGATGGCCATGGACGACGAGTACTGCGTTGAAGCGGAATCCAGGCTGACGGACGCCGGGGTCAAGGTCATGGTCAATACCAAGGTCGAGGCCATTCTGGGTGGCGACGCGGTTACCGGCGTGAAACTGGCGGGGGGCGTGGAGCTCAAGGCCGATATGGTCATTTTGGGCATTGGCGCGGTGCCGAATACCACCCTGGCCAAGGAGTCCGGACTGGAGATGGGCTTTCGCAACACCATCAAGGTCGACCGCTACATGCAGAGCTACAACGACCCCAATGTGTTCGCCTGCGGCGATTGCGCGGAGAAGCCGTCATTTTTCAACGGTCGTCCGGTGGGCGTGATGCTGGCCTCCGTGGCGACATCCGAGGCACGTATCGCCGGCTCGAATCTTTTTTCGCCGGTGCATCAGAATTGCGGCGTGATCAGCGTGTTTTCGACCATGATCAACGGCCGGGCCTTTGGCGTGGCGGGCCTGACCGAACGGTCGGCCGGGCAAATGGGCATGGAATATGTCACCGGCCTGGCCGAGGCTCCCGACACGCACCCCGGCGGCATGCCCAATTCGAGCATGACCAAGCTCAAACTGGTGTTCGCCAAGGATACGGGCGTGATTCTGGGTGGTTCCATTTCCGGCGGCCGTTCCGTGGGTGAAATGGTCAACGTCCTGAGCGCCTGCATCATGCACAAAATGACCGCCAACGACATGGTCCAGTTCCAGATGGGCACGCATCCGGCGTTGACATCCTCGCCCATCGCCTATCCCATCGTCAACGCGGCGTGCAAGGCGTTGCAATCCATGCGGCGATAGACGGGACCCGACTGGTGCCAGGAAACAATCCGAAACCGCATTCACGCGAAAAGCCATCCTGACGGGTGGCTTTTTGTTTGCGGATGCGGTCAGGCCCGTGCCGGAAATCTGAGTCGGATTTCATGGACCAGGATGATTCCGGCCACGACCAGCAGGGGCAGGAAATAGTAGATGACCCGGAAGCAGAGCAGGGCCGCGATGACGGCCTGGGGGTGGGTGGTCGGGGACGCGCCGAGGATGATCAGTTCGAAGAGTCCGGTGCCACCCGGGACATGACTGACCACGACGGCGACCATGGCCAGCAGGTACAGGCTCAGGAATTGGATGAAGTCCACGCCCAGGTCGGAGGGCATGAGGACGAACAGACAGCTCGCGGCCACGAACAGATCGGCCCAAGCCACCAGGATCTGGGCCAGGGCGATCTTGGGCGTGGGCAGGGTGAAGGATTCGCCCTTCAAGGTCAGTGGCTTGCGCCAGAACACGCACATGGTCAGATAGCCGATGGTGCCCAAAAGCAGCAGGACGGCCAGGACGTGCAGGCTTTCCTGGGGAATGCGCAAAAATTCGGGCAGGGGCACCGGTTCGATGAGAAAGACAATGCCGGCCAGGCCAAAGGCGCCGATCCAAAACGTCAGGGCCAGCATGGCCACCAAGCGCAGGATGTCGGCCAGGGAAAA
>RZYB01000181.1 GCA_009930495.1 Deltaproteobacteria bacterium | reverse complement strand
TGTTTACGTTGTTTTTTCTTGCCCTGGCCGCGCCCTTGGGGGCCCAGGGCGAGCGTATTCTTGATTTTTTTTCCACGATTTCGGTCGAGCCGGACGGCTCTTTGCTGGTGACCGAGGCCATCACGGTCCAGGCGGGGGGGGATCAGATCAAGCGTGGCATCGTGCGCGAGTTTCCCACGGTCTATCCGGATGGGGCCGGGCGCACGGCGCGGGTTGGCTTCGAATTGCTCGGGGTGGAACGCGATGGCCGCCCCGAGCCGTATCATACGCAAAAGCGCTCCAACGGCGTGGCCATCTATGCCGGGAGCAAGGACGTGCTGCTGCCTCCTGGGCGATACTCCTATGCCCTGACCTACAGAACAACCCGCCAGCTCGGGTTTTTTTCGGATCACGACGAATTGTACTGGAACGTCAACGGCAACGGCTGGCGTCTGCCCCTGGACCGGGTCGGGTGCGAGGTGCACCTGCCCGAGGGCGCGACCGTGCGCGAGGCCGTGGCCTATGAGGGCCTTCGGGGCAGCACCGCGCTGCGGCGCTTTGCCGGTGGCGGCAAGTCCATTGTTTTGACCTCGTCGCGGCCCTATGCGCCGGGCGAGGGCCTGACCATCGCCGTCTCCTGGCCCAAGGGCTTCGTGGCCGAACCCACGCCCGCGGATCGGGCCCTTGATTTCGTGGCCGGGAATGGCGTGCCCGTGTTCGTGGGCGCGGTTGTCCTTTTGGCGTACTATATCATGGTCTGGCTCAAGGTCGGACGCGATCCGGCCAGGGGCGTCATTATCCCGCGTTTCGCCCCTCCCAGGGGTTTTTCTCCGGCCATGACGCGCATGCTGTGGCGCATGAAGTTCGACAACGCGGCTTTCAGCGCCGGCATCATCGACATGGCCGTCAAGGGCGCCCTCAAGATCGTGGACAACGGCTCGACCACCCTACGGTTGGCCGCAGGCGCCCCGGCCGAGCTGTCGCGCGGAGAGCGGGCGGCCTGGGATGAGTTGCGCAAGGGCGGAAGCCGCGTTGTTCTCAAAAACACCAACCATCGCGTGGTCGGGCGGGCCCGGCAGGCCATGAAGGACAAGCTGGGCTCGGAGCTGGCCTCGGCTTATTTTTCGACCAATTCGGGTTGGGTCGCGCCGGGCCTGGGCATCACGCTCCTGGCCGTCGGCGCCTTGGCCTGGGCCGCTCCCGAACCGTCGGCTATTTTTTTTCTGGCCATGTGGTTGACGGGCTGGACCTTTGGCTGTTCCCTGCTCGTGCGCCGGGCGTGGGAGGCCTGGCGGGCCAGGGGTGTCATGGGCAAGCTTGGGGCCGTGTTCGTGACCGTGTTCGCCCTGCCTTTTTTGGGAGGCGAGGCCGTGGGTCTGTATTTCTTGGCCAGCGAGGCCGGATTCGCGGCCACGGGGATTTTTTTGGGCATGGTGGCCACGAACGCGGTCTTTTATGAGTTGCTCAAGGCGCCAACGCTGATTGGTCGTCGGATTTTGGACGAGATCGAGGGGTTCCGGCTGTACCTGTCCGTGGCCGAGGAGGACCGACTCAATTTCATCCATCCGCCGGACGAAACGCCGGAACTGTTCGAGAAATTCCTGCCGTACGCCCTGGCCCTGGACGTTGGGAACGAATGGGGCGAGCGTTTTTCCGGGATTTTGGACCGGGCTGGCTACGAGCCCCGTTGGTATGCGGGACATCAGTGGAGCCCAACCCATCCGGCTGGCTTCGCCACGGGGCTGGGCGGCGACCTGGGGGCGGCCATATCGTCGGCGGCCACGGCGCCGGGGCGGTCCTCGGGCATGAGCGGCGGATCGTCGGGCGGCGGTGGCGGTGGTGGCGGCGGGGGTGGATGGTAGTTCGTGACGGCCGGTCCGAAAGGGCCGGCTGTTTTGTTCTGTTCTCGCGGGACGGGGATCAGTCCATGCCCCGGACAAAGAAGACGTGGTTTTCCAGGGCCAGTTCCAGCTCGGCGAGCGTGGTTTCGGACAGGTGCAGCAGGGCGGCTTCGGGGCTGGAGGCCAGATTCAGTCCGGGAACCTGGGGCACGCCGATACCGCGTTTGGCGAGCGCCTTGTTGGCCAGGCTGACCATGATCAGGACGGTATCGTCCTCGGCGAAGGTGGCGTCATGGTGATGCCGGGCCACGCGGCAGTATATTTCCGGCAGATTCCAGAGCGTCAGGAGCTGCGCGCCCATGGCCGGGTGCAGGGAAGCCAAAACCTCTTCGATGAACGGCTGGGGAATATCGGTCGGCATCTGGCCCCCGGCTCGAAGATTGCCGATGGCGACGAGCAGGAAGGCCTTGCCGATATCGTGCAGAAGGCCGGCGAAAAAGGCTTCGTTGATCAAGCCGGGCAGACGGCATTCCCTGGCGAGCCATTTGGCGCCCATGGCGCAGACCACGGAATGCAGCCAGAGCTGGTTCATGTGTTCCTTGATGAATGGCTCGGTGCTGGTGAAGGTTTTCCGTTGGACGAGCATGGTCACCAGGTTGGACACCTCGGCCAAACCCAGGCGGACAATGGCGTTGCGGACCGTGGTCACTTCCACCGTGCCCCGGTAAAAGGGGGAGTTGGCCGCCTTGAGGAGCTGGCTGGTCAGGGCCGGATCGCGGATGATTTGTTTTTCGATGATCTGCATTTCCGGTTCGGGCTTGGCCATTTCCTGCTGGATGACCAGCGCGGTGCGGTCAAAGGCCGGCAGTTGGGCCTTGCCGGAAACGATATGGGCCTTGAGGATTTCGATGAGGGATTTTTCGGTCATGGCGATACTCCGGGCGCTCGCGTGGTTCCTTGCGGGGGAGGGAGAAGGGTTCACGGCCGGTTGGCCAGAAGGCATGTGGTTGGCCATTTGAACGACGACTGGTTAGTCCTCCGGCGCGACGGGCAGGTGGACATGGAAGACCGAGCCCTGTCCGGGCGTGGATTCCACCGAAATTGTCCCGCCCATGTTGGTGATGATGTCCCGGCAGATGGCCAGGCCCAGGCCCGTGCCCTTGCCCATGGGCTTGGTGGTGTAGAATGGCTCGAAGATGCGCGCCCGTTGGTCCGGGGAAATGCCTTCGCCGTTGTCCTCGACGTCGATGGCGACCCGATCTCCGTCCCGGCGGGAAAGGATGCGCACAACGCCGTTGTCCTGCTTGATGGCGTCGATGGCGTTGTTGACCAGGTTGAGGACAATTTGCTGCACCTCCGTGGCCGAGGCGTGGATCTCCGGCACGGCCGGGTCCAGCTTGGTCTGGATGCTGACGCCGCTGTATTTCGCTTTTTGGCGGGCGAAACCGGCAATGTCCTCGAGCAGGGCGTTGACCTGGACCGACCGGACAGTGTTGTCGCTCTTGCGGGCGAAGCTCAGCAGCCGGTGGGTGATTTCCTTGCAGCGGTGTCCCTGGGTGACGATGGTCCGGAGCGAGGCATGGATTTCGGCCATGTTTTCTTTTGAGTTGTAGTCCTCGGACTTGAGCAGATCCTGGATCCAGCCCGAATTTTCCATGATGATGGCCAGCGGATTGTTGATCTCATGGGCGACGCCGGCGGCCATTTCGCCGATGGCGGCCAACTTGCCGGCTTCGATCATCTGCTGTTGCATCTGCTGGTGGAGGAGCTCGGCCTTGTGCAGGCGTTCGTTCATGCGCCGGCTCATGGCCATGATCGTGCCGACAATGCCGGCAATGCCGGCCACGGCCACGGCCAGGGCCACGCCCCGGGCGATGTACAGACGTCGCAGGAGTGTTTTTTGGGGCTGGTGAAAGACAAGAATGCCCTGGATGGTCGCCAGGGGGGCGCAGGCGTAAAAATTCCTGATCCCGGTCGCGTCCGGGGCCTCGAGGACGACGGGTCTGTTTTCCGGAAAAATCTGCTGTCCGAGGCTGACGATGGTGGTCCGTGGTGGCGCCGAGGCCCCGCCCGGCAGCCCCCGCGCGTCGCCACGCGGACCAAGGATGAAGGCCCCGCCGGCGCCACCGGGATGGAAGGCGCGAATTTTGGTCTCGATGTGCCGCGAATCGAGCTGCGCCCGCAACAGCCAGATTTGGCGCCCCCTGGTGATGCGCGTCGTGGCGAAAAAGCCCGCCTTCTGGTCGGGGTCCAGATCGCCGATCAGAAAGGGGCGGCCCAGGGCTTCGGGAAGCCAGGGCGCGTCGGCGTAATCGGCGTCGGAGCGGTCCTGGCCGGCCTGGGCCAGGATTTTGCCTTTCGCGTCAATGAATTCCAGGCCGAGAAAGACGCCGGGATAGGCGTTTTGCAGGGAATGAAGACGATCGGAAAGATAATTTTGTCGGGCCAAGTCCTCGACCGGGGCGGAGGCTTCCTGGCCGAGGTTGGCGATTTTTTCCCCCAGAAAGGCATCCAGGCTCTGGGCGTTGCGCAGCACCCGTTCGGACAGCAGTTCAATCGTTTTTTCCCGGTGGGAGGCGTCGTGGAAGGCGAGGATCAAGGTGCCCAGGCACAGGAGCGGAAGTACGGCCACCAGAATGCTCAGAGCCGTGAGCTGGCCGCTCATGGGGCGCGGGGAAGGAATGCGCGCGGGCGCCGTGGGCAAGGATTGCTTCTGGTCGGAGGGAATCGTGCTCATGTGTTCTGGTTGCGTCCATCGTTTTGCCACGGGTTGCGGCGGGTGCGGTACCCATGGCCAGCGTGCTGGTCGCGGCGGATCTCGGGCCGGACCACTTTGGGAAAGCTAGCCCAAGGGGGCGCGTTGGTAAAGGTGTTTTGGATTTCGCACCCATTCCGGCCATGAATACCGATGGTTTGGGATTTTGCTGTCCGGAATTTTTAAGGTATG
>RZYB01000180.1 GCA_009930495.1 Deltaproteobacteria bacterium | reverse complement strand
TGAAACTGCGTCGGAGTCCAGTCCCCGCGTTCGTTCTGGCCGGGCCAGCAGTGCGACCAGCTGGACTCGGGCGGCTTGGGGATGGTGCTTTCGACGCGCACGCCGGAGAGGCACAGGCTGCATTCGAACTCGGTCAGTCTGACGGTGTACTCCAGGATAGGCCGAAAATTGCCGCGTTTCTTGATGATGGTCCATTCGATGTTCATGCCTGCTCCATGATGACGACCTCGCCAAAGGGCGGCGGGGATTGCGGTTCCCGCGGGCAGACCCACAGCACGGGATACTCCGGTTCCTCGGGATAACGCGAACACTGCATGTCCGAAAAATAGACGAGACAGGCCGGGCTGACGCCGTCCCGCTCCAAAATCTGAAAGGGCGGCCGAAAATCCGTGCCGCCTCCGCCCGTGGCCAGGAGGGTCAGGGGCAGATCCTGGCGACCCAGCGTCTGACGCGAGGTCAGGGACATGTCGCAGGTCAGCACGTCCAGGTCCGTGTCGAACTCTTCCAGCACGGCCGAAACCTCGGCCGCGAAGGCATCGAGCAACGGCTGTTCGATGCTGCCGGACACGTCCACGGCCACGGCCAGGGGCGCCAGCTTCAGACTGTCCAGACCCGGCAGATACAGCCCGGCATGCAGATAGCGGCGATTGGGGCGGACCCAGGAAAAATCGTCGCGGGTCGCGCTGGTCAGAAATCGGCGCAACAGATCCCGCCAGCCCAGTCGGGGCGCGAGCGTGGCGCCGATCAGCCGTTCCAGGCCGCCGGGCAGGGTGCCGGCCTCACGGGCCTCGCGCGCGGCCTGGGCCACGGCCATGCGCCACTCGTCATCCTGGTCCGGGCCGCCCTGGTCGCCGTCCGCGCCAAGGGTCTGCGCCGGTGCATCCCGGACTTCCCCGCTCATGCCGGGGTCCGTGTTGTCTCCCGCGCCGCCACTCGGCCCGCCACCGCCTTGCGCCGGACGTAATCCGTCCTGGTCGCTCCCGGAATCGCCCTGCGCTCCGCTCCGGTCTTGTCCGCCCAATGACTCTCGCCCGCCCGCGGCCGCGTCCATGTCCGCGTCGGCTTCGGCGTCCCGACCGGCACCATCTTCGGCCCCGCCCCGAACCTCGTCCATCTCGCGCAAAAGCGCCTCGTAAATAGCGTCGGCGCTTTGGCCGTGATGGGCCGGATCGTCCAGATAGCCGCGCGGCAGCTCGATGCCGGCTTCAAGCAAAATAGGATTGATGGCGTAGTCGCAGGCCCGGTTCCACAGCCCGGCCTCGCGACTGCCGCGCCGGGTATGATGGCCGCAGGCCAGATGCAGCACCTCATGGCACTGCATGCCCTTGACCGCGGCCAGGGGCTGGGCCTCGATGTAGGCCGGATTGTAAGCCAGAACAGCGCCGTCGGACCAGGCCGTGGCGCAGGACGAATCCTCCCGCAATTCCAGCCGCAGGGCCAAGGTGGCGAAGAACGGGTGTTCCAGGACCAGATCGGCCCTGGCCTTGATCATTTTTTGGCGGGCCGGGGTCATGCCGAAACCAGAACATCGCTGTTGGCACTAGCCCAGGCCTGAAAGGCCCCGGTCTCGACGATATCCGGGTCCGTGGCCGCGGCGTCGCGCATGAGCAGCACGCCAAATTCAACGGGCAGACGCCCGGCCACCACGGCCAGGCTGGGCATGGTCGTATCCGAGGCGCGCCGGGCCAGGGATTCGCACAGCGCGTACATGACCGCCGGATCTTCGGGGATGGGCGTCTGGCCCGGATCGGCCAGCACTTCGTCCACATCGGGCATCCGGCCGCACAATTCCAAAAAGCCCAGGCATTCGGCGGCCGCCGCCTCGCCCACGGCCCCTTTGAGCAGGTCGCGCAAGGTGGCCCAGCGCGCTCCGGCCCGCAAAATACGGGACACGAACTCCCAGGATCGGGGAGAAGGAAAGGCCTTTTCGTTGCGGCTGGGGTCAAAGGCGTGCAGCAATTTGGGCCTGAAGCGCAGAAAGGCGCGCAATCGGGCGTCGATCCCGGCCCGGGTCGCCCAATCCAGCCAGTCGTCGAGGTCCGGCTCGAAATCCAGATGCACGAGCCGATTGGCCAGGGCCGAGGGCATGCGGTGGGTCACGGCCCGATCCGACTCCCGGTTCCCGGCGGCGATGATGACCCAGCCCTCGGGCAGGGTGTATTCGCCCAGTTTGCGGTCCAGAATGAGCTGATAGCACGCGGCCTGGACCAGGGGCGGCGCGGAATTGAGTTCATCCAGAAAAAGCACGCCCTGACCGCTGCGGGGCAAAAAGGACGGCGGGCACCATACGGCGTTGCCCTGGGCGTCGATACGCGGAATGCCGCGCAGATCCACGGGATCGAGCAAAACCGCGCGCACATCGACCAACTCCAGGCCATGCGCGACCGCCACCTGGGACACGACCTGGCTCTTGCCGACGCCGGGCGCGCCCCACAAAAATACGGGCTGTTGCACGTGAATAAGGGTTTCCAGGGCGTTGACGATTTCGGAAGGTTTCATGAGGTTCTCCTGTATGCTGTTCGAGGCAGGGATAGTCGAGATAAAAATTAGAGTCAACTAACTAAAACAGCATTGGGATGTTCGCGGGTGCTAGAGAAGAACGTTGCCGTGGAAGGATAAAAAGGGCGTATTTATACGTATTGGCGTGCATTTTTTGGGGGAGGGTGGGCGCATGCATGACTTTGAAAAAAAACTTGTCAACGCGGCCCATTAAAAATATTAGTGGCGCCTAAAAAGTTTTCGCCACGGGTTCCGGTCGGACAGTGTCATCGTGATGACATCCAAACAGTCATGGCGCGTTGGTGGTCGAAAACAGGACGTTTTACCGGCGTTGGCGTTTCGCGCGTTTTTTTGGCGAGAAAGCGCCACGACAAGGGCAGCCGTGAGCAGTGATCGGGAGGAGGGGGCCATGTACGCAGTGGAGCCGCGCCGAGGAAGCGTGGCGGACAGGGACGCATCGTTGATCGAGCGCTATCGTCGTCATTACAGGGAGCAGGGGGCTTTTGTCGAAAAGTCCCTGGTCATGGGGAATCCGGGTTCGCGCCTGCGTCTGGAGCTGCCCGACGAGGCGGGCAGCGGTTGGGCCGAGCTGGTCCTCATGGACCGGGGGCTGGGCGTGGGCATGTGCGATTATGAGTTGTCCCGGCCCCTGCGCGGCGAATATCTGGACGTCCGCACGACCATCGGCTTCAACCTGCTGCTTTCCGGCGAGTTCGAGGTGGTTCTGCCGGGCGCCGCCGCGACCCGGGAAATTATCCGTGGCGGGGATTTGTGGCTTTGTCGGAATTTCGCGGCCTGCGCCCGGTATTTTCAACCTTCGGCCAAGGTCATCCGGGGGCTTTCCCTCGAATTGCCCCGGTCCATGGTCGAATCCTGGCTGTCCGACTGCCGCTGCGGTTTGAGCCGGACCCTGGAGCTCATCCTGCGCGACGCGGGGACGGCCCAGGCCGCGCTCCCCATGGGCATGCGCCCCTTGTCCCGGTGTCCCCGCCGGACCGCGCCCCTGATCCGCGCCGCCGGAAAGCTCCTGGCCACCAATCGGGACACGGTTTGCGGCCGGCTTCATTTCGAATCCCTGGCCCTGGATCTGTTGGCCCAGATTCTGGCCTTCGACTACCCGGATCAGAACCGGCCCGCTTCCCGCGCGTGTCCGGCCATCGACGCGGCCATCGACATCCTGCGCGCCGAATGGGCCGATCCTCCGACCATCGCGGTCCTGGCCCGGCGCGTGGGCCTGAACGAATGCTATCTCAAGGCCGGTTTCCGCCAGCGCACCAACCAGTCCATTGGCGAGTACGTGCGCTCCCTGCGCATGGAACACGCCCTGGAGCTGATCGAGTCCGGCACCTGCTCGATCATGGAGACCGCCCTGTCCGTGGGCTATTCCAACCCCAGCCATTTCAGCGCGGCCTTCAAGCGTTTCCATGGTCGGCTGCCCTCGGCCTACGCGTCCAGGGGCTGAGCATTTTTTTGTCCCGGATCATTCCGGTTTTTGTCCGGTCGTGCTTATTCCTTGCTCTGCAAAGATGTGGCGTGCTATCCATAATCCATGCATCTCCGCTGTTTCGCGTTTGCAATCATCATCGCCACGGCCGTGCTGGCAGCGCCGGCACCGTGCGCGGCCCAGGTTAGGATGGCGTCACCGCGCGTCCTGGTCATTCATTCCTATGCCCCGGATTTTTCCTGGACCAGGGATTTGCACGCCGGAATCGTCTCGGTCTTGCAATCTTCGACGATGTGGGCCGATTACCGCGTGGAATACATGGACGCCAAGCACTACACCTCGCCCGCCTATCAGCAGCGGTTTCTTGGGCTGCTGCGGGACAAGTATGCGGGCGCGCGCTTTGACGGCGTCATCCTGACGGACAATCACGCCCTGGATCTGGTGGCTAGGTATCGGGAGGAATTTTTTCCGCGCACGCCCATCGTGACCTGCGGCGTCAATGATCCCGAATCCATTCCGGACAACGCCGATGACATGAACATCATCATCGAAAGCGCGGCCCACCGGGAAACGCTGGAAGTCGCGCTGCGGCAGAATCCGGACACACGCAAAATTTTCGTTCTCATCGACAACACCCTGACCGGACAATCCATCCTGCGCGGCTTTCAGGACCAGGCCCGCTTCCTGACCGACCGCGTCGAGATCGAAGTGCTGCCGCCCCTGGCCCAGGATGATTTGATCCGTTTTGCGCGGGAATGCAGCCCCGGCGAGCTCATTTATCTGCTGGTCTATTTCGAGGACGCCGTGGGCAAGGTTTTTCAGGCCGAGGAGATTCCCCGCGCCGTGGCGACCAACG
>RZYB01000179.1 GCA_009930495.1 Deltaproteobacteria bacterium | reverse complement strand
CGCGGATGTCGTCGTGGGACAGGAGTTCGCCCTCGATGACGGCGGCCAGATTCAGGGCCAGGGCTTTTTGGCGCTTGGGAAAGATGCCCTGGATGGTCAGGCTGCCGACCTGGACCGGTACTCGCGGATGGAAAAGCATCTTGATGGCGATGAAATTGGTGATCCAGCCGATGAAGGCGCAGATGACGGTGGAAAAGAACAGTTTGAGCAGCATGGCGGATTCCGTCTATTCCTGGGCCGAGGCCGGGTTCTGTTGGTCCACGGTGCGCGGGATGTCGTTGCGCATCACGGTCTTGAGCTGACTGGTGAAGGTGGCCAGGCCCTGGACCTGGATGCCGTCGAGCATTTCAGCCTCGGATTCGATGGCCGAACAGGCCTTGGCGCTGGCCCAGATCAGGTGAATGCCCGCAGTCTGTTTGCCTTTGGCGGTTTGCAGCTCGATGGTGGCCAGGGCGTTGGAGCGGCGGATCTGTTTCCTGACCTGGGGCGGCAGGGCCGGAACCTTGAGCAGGTCTTCCTTGCCCAGAAAAAGATAGGTCAGGGTCATACTCGGGCTGGACAGGGCCTGGTTGCGAAAACCCGTATCCACCTTCACGCCTTGTTCCTGGGCGGATTGGATCATGTGGTACAGGTCGCCGGCGATGCTTTGGGCGTAATTCTTGTCTGACATGGGATACCTCGCGTTTGATGGGGCCGGGCGGTGGTGCTCCGGCGCCCGGCACGTGTACACGCTCGATTTCGGTCAGGCAAGATTTCGGGCGGATCGGATTTCCGGCCGCTGGGCCGCGCGTTTACTGCACCACCCACACCGTGCAGTCCTTGGCCAGATGGGTGACCTTGGTGGTCACGCTGCCAAACAGGAATTCCTCGGCCCTGGACACGCCACGTCGGCCGATGACCAGGGTGCCGAAGCCGCCGCTTTGTTGAAACTGGAGGATGTCCCGGGCGATGGACGTGCCCAGGCTGCAAAATTCCGCCGACTGGTGCACCGGCGACTGGCAATGCGGAATATAGGCCACGTTGACGGATGCTTGCGGCAGGCCGGTGGCAGCCAGTTTTTGCCGCGATTCCTCCAAAAAGGCGCGGATGTGTTCTTCCTGGGCCACGCCGGCCTTGATCCATTCCGCGTCCGACGGGAAAAAATCCCGGTTCGGCGGCCGCTCGATGTACAGCACGGTCACGTCAAAGGTGGTGGTATCGGTCAGAAGCTGGGCCACGTAGTCCACGGCGCGGGCCGCGTTGTCCGAGGCGTCCACGGCAATGAGGATTTTTTTCGGATTCATGTTCGCTCCTTGGGTTTATCCGCGACGGATCAGGTCGGCGCAGGGCTGCAATTCTTCCAGTAATTCGCCCACCGTGGCATAAAAAACCTCTGTCGCGGCGGAAAAATGCATGAGCACGTTGTTCAATGCCATGGGGACATACGGGTAGACCTTGCGCAGATTGGCCAGACGGTTTTTGAAGAGCATGGAAAAATCCGCCGCCTCGAAGGTCACGTCGTTTTTGCCGTCAAACTCGGGCCGGACCATGTTGAAGGTGGTGCAGAATTTTTTGCCGCACACAAACAAAAGCAGGTTGCCCAGGCCGAAGATGTCCAGCCCGAACGGGCTTTCGTGGAATTCATAGGTGTAGTCGAAGTCGATCCAGACATAGTTGCCCGTGCCGTGCTCCAGCCAGAGGTGGTCGCGGCGGATGTCGCCGTGGTTTTCGCCGTGCAGGTGCAAAAACTCGATGGCTCCGCAGGCCGCGCAGAATTTGTCGAGAATGTCCGGCAACAGTTCGAAGAAATAGGTTTTGTGGTCCGCTTCCAGGCGGTCGATGGCCAGGGACAGCAGATCTCCCTGGACGACATCCAGAACGCGCACGGTGTTGCCGGCGTCGTCGTCCCGTGAATAGCCCTGCATGAACCGGCCATCGCCCCGGACCAGATCCAGGATGCGTGCCTCCTTGCGCGGGCTACGGTAACATTCGATCTCCATGCTGCCCAGCGACACGGGAAAACGCTCGTAAAACACCAGTTTCAGGATTTTACGCTCGCCTGTTTCCAGCTCGCGGCAACGCTTGACCCAGTATTTGGGATCTTCGACGCCGAAGCTGCGCTCCTTTTCATCCCGCAGGACCAGAAAATGCCTGCCGTCCAGGGCGATGACGTCGCCGTACTGAATGTTCATGAACTCCGACGTGTCCGTGAGCAGGCGGCCAATCCGCTTGCGGGGGATTTCCGGAGCATGGCGGGCGAGAAGTTCATAGATATCGGTCATGAGCGCCTCCCGGATATGCCTCAGGCATGATTGCGCAGTTTCAGTTCAAGAGGATGCGGCCGCAGATAGGTCTGATCTTGAAGATAGAACTGCTCGAATTTGTTCATATAATGGGTTAAAAGGGTGATCGGGACAATAAGCGGCAACACTCCCTGCGCGTAATTTCCTATAATTTCGAGCAACTCCTGTTTTTCATCGGGCACGAGCTCGTTTTTGAAATACCCCATGATGTGTTGCAGCACGTTGCGGTGTTTGGGCGGGGTGGCCTTCATGCGCATGCAGTTCATGAGCGCTTCGTGGTAGCTCTTGAACAGCTGGTCCCTGGGCATGGTTTTGCCCTGGGCCACCAGCCGGCCCATGGCGCGATACATGTCCGGGCTGTGGGCCAGCAGCTGGAGTTTGTGCCGGGTGTGGAAGGTGATCAGGTTGCCGAGCGTTTGCCCGCTTTTGAGCATGTCGCGGTAGCGGCGGAGCACGAAAATGCGGTCGATGAAGTTTTCGCGCAGACCGGGGTCGTGCAGGCGTCCTTCTTCCTCGACGGGCAGAAGGGGGAAATGCCGCATGAACATGCGCGCGAAAATGCCCACGGATTGGCCGATCAGGTTGCCGGTTTCGGAATACACCTTGACCCGCTCCATGCCGCTGGACGGCGACTTGCTCTTGAAGATGAAGCCGCACAGGCCTTCATGCTCCAGTTCGGCCAGGCGGATTTTGCCCCAGTCCTGCATGCGTTTGGTGTGGTCGATGCCTGTTTTTTGCGTCAACAGGCGGGGATTGTCCGCGTTGCCGACCAGACGCAGGGCCTCGCGCGGAATGGGCAGGCCGCATTCCACCTCCGGACACACGGGAACGTATTCCACGTATTCGCCCAGGGTCTTGGTCAGAAAGGGATCGTGCTTGTGACCGCCGTCGTAACGAACCTTGTCTCCCAGCAGGCAGCGGCTGATGCCCAGACGAATGGGACGGTTCATACAAATATCTCCTTTGCGTTGTCCGCTACCGCGCGCAACCGCCAGCAGTGGAATGTTTTAGCACTTCCTTGTATTTTCGGATTTACTCCTTTCTGTCCAGCGTCGCGCCGCGAATGTGGTCGGAGTGTCACCCCTGGGTGACGCGGGTCACTTCTTGAAAATTGCGGACCAGGGCGAAGGTGTCCACGCGCAGTTCCATGACCGCGTTGTCCATGGATGCGGCGAAGGCCCGCAGATCGGGATGTTTGGTCGAATACAGGGTCACTGCTTCGTGCCGGCGTTCGTTTTCCAGTTCCGTGGCAAAGGCCGTGGCCGTCACGGCCTGGGCCTGGCTGACATCCTCTGGGCGGTTGCTGACCGTGGTCACCAGAAAGGACACGTTGGGATTGTTCGTCATGTTGTCGTATTTGGTCGATTGCCTGGGCGTGACCACGATCAGGTTGCGCAGGTCCGGCGTGGCGGCGAAGGCCATCTGGCTGCACAGGGGAATTTCCATGAAGCATGTGCCCAGAACCCCGGAGCGCTGTGTGTGCAGGATGTTTTCGAGAATCTGGTGGATGGCGGGGTCCGAGGCCGTCGCGGCCGAGAAACGCGGTACCATGGTCAGAGTCGACATTGTGGGGCCTCCTTGGCTGGAGTGTGTGGAGGAATGACCGCCGTGGCGCCTGTGTGGCGGGCCATGGCCGTCAGCATGCCGCGAAAGAGCGGGGCGTGCACCGGTGCCAGGATGTACCAGTAGACGATACCCCAAAGGCCGCGCGGGCGGAAGCGGGCGCGCAGGGTGATTTCGGTTTGTCCGGGGGACGGTTCGCGCAGATCGAAGCGGAGCAGGGCCTCGCCGGGGGTTTTCATTTCCGCCAGCAGCACCAGGCGTTGTCGTTCTTCCACGCCCAACACCCGCCAGAAATCCAGGGCGTCGCCGACACGGAGCTGGCGCGGGTGACGCCGTCCCCGGCGCAGTCCGGCACCGCCGACAAGTTTGTCCAGAAAACCGCGCAGCCGCCACAGCCAATTCCAGTGCAGCCAGCCCTGATCGCCGCCCAGAGACGTGACAATGTCCCAGACCTGGGCCACGGGCGCGGCCACGGTCATGGCGTGGGCCGATTCCAGAATTGTGCCGCCGGCATAGGGCGCGTCGCCGCATGCGATCCATTCCGGCACGCGCGGCATGCCCGCGTCGGTCCAGCTGGTTTCCACGGCGTGATGGGCGGTGCGATCCAGGGCGCGGGCAATGGCTTCCTCGGCCGTGAGCAGGCGGGTCGGAATCAGGTCGCGGATGGCGTTGTCGCGGCAGACCACCGTGTTGCGCAGCCCTTCGGCCAGGGGCTTGGCCAGGGTCGCGGGCACGGGGGTGACAAGCTGAATCCAGTGGGCCGACAGACGCGGCGTCAGGACGGGAACGGGAATGATGACGCGCCGCCGCAGCCCGGCCACGCGGGCGTGGATGTCGAACAGATCGCGGTAGCTCAAAATATCCGGGCCGCCGATGTCCAGGGTCCGTCCGATGGTGGCCGGCTGGTCCAGGCAGCCGACAAGGTAGTCGATGACGTTGGTCACGGCGATGGGCTGGCACAGGGATTTGACCCAGGCCGGCGTGATCATGAT
>RZYB01000178.1 GCA_009930495.1 Deltaproteobacteria bacterium | reverse complement strand
AGGCCGTCATTGGCTCCCAGTTCCAGGATGACCAGGTCTGGTTTGTCCTGAAGGGACCAGGGCAGGCGGTCCAACCCGCCGCTGGAGGTGTCGCCGGACAACCCGGCGTTGGTGACCCGCACGCTTCGGCCCTTGGCGAGCAGGCGTTGTTCCAGGCGGGCGGCAAAGGATTCCGAGGGCGCCAGGCCGTACCCGGCGGTCAGGCTGTCCCCGAAGGCGAGAATATGCATGGGTGAACCTCCGCTGGCCGGTCGCGCCACGCAGAAAATGGCCGCGATGGCCAGGCAGCGGATAGCCGTGACAAGGATGGCAGACATG
Source organism: Deltaproteobacteria bacterium (assembly GCA_009930495.1). Classification (NCBI taxonomy): domain Bacteria; kingdom Pseudomonadati; phylum Myxococcota; class Myxococcia; species Deltaproteobacteria bacterium. The sequence continues at coordinate 4,523 of RZYB01000178.1, read as the reverse complement.
AACACTCCTTTGGTCGTGCTCGACGATGTGCACGTGACGCTAATCGCCGGCGCGGGGCCGGTCAACATTTTGACCGGCGTGAACCTGCGCGTGGGACGTGGCGAGACCCTGGCCGTGGTTGGGCCGTCGGGCTCCGGCAAGACGACCATGCTCATGCTCCTGGCCGGCTTGGAGCGGGCCACCTCGGGCCGGGTCGAGGTGGCCGGAACCACCCTCGACGATCTGGGCGAAAATGCCCTGGCCCGCTTTCGGCGCGAGCATCTGGGGATCGTCTTTCAGGCCTTTCATCTCATCCCGACCATGACCGCCCTGGAAAACGCGGCCCTGCCCCTGGAATTCGCCCACCATCCCCAGGCCCGGGCCCGTGCCCTGGAGGCCCTGGAACAGGTCGGGCTCGGACACCGCTGCAATCATTATCCGGCCCAGCTTTCCGGTGGCGAGCAACAGCGCGTTGCCCTGGCCCGGGCCTTCGCCCCCCGGCCTGGAATCATTCTGGCCGACGAGCCCACGGGCAATCTGGACGAGGCCACGGGCCAGCGGGTCATGGATCTGTTGTTCGCCCTTCAGGCCGAGGACAACACGACCCTGGTTCTGGTCACCCACGACCGGGCCCTGGCTGGACGGTGCGGGCGGCTGGCGACCATGCATTCCGGTCGCATGGAGGTGTCATGACCTGGCGGGACTGGCGTTTGGCCCTGGTGCTTTGCGGGCGGGAGCTGCGCGGCGGGCCGCGTGGCTTTGGCGTGTTTTTGGGCTGCCTGTTTCTGGGAGTGCTGGCCATCAGCGCCGTGGGTTCCCTGGGCCGCTCCCTGGAACAGGGCCTGGCCGGGGACGCCAAGGTCATCCTGGGCGGAGATGTCGGCGTCGCGTTGACCTCCCGCGACGCCAGTCCGGCGGAACGGGCCTACCTGGACGGCCTGGGGACCCTGTCCAAGACCCTGTCCTCGCGGACCATGGCCCGTGTCGGAGACGTGGGAAATGGTCCTGGGCCGCGGTCGGTGTTGGTGGAACTCAAGGGCGTGGACGATCTGTACCCGCTTTATGGGGCCCTGGAGATCGAGGGCGGGCAGGGGCCCGCGCGGGAGCTGTTGGCCCAACGCCGGGGCCTGCCCGGCGCCGTTGTCGACGAGGACCTGCTGGCCCGCCTCGGACTGGCGCTGGGCGACACGGTGCGCATCGGCGAAACCCGGTTCGAATTGCGCGGGATCATCCGACGCGAGCCGGATCGGATCATGGAATTTTTCAGCCTCGGGCCCAGGGTCATGGTCAGTACCGAGGATTTTTTGTCCACGGGGCTGGCCCGGCCGGGCAGCTTGTTCCGGGTCGAGTACCGACTGCGCCTGGACGGGGATCCGGCCACGCGGGTGGCGGAGGACATCCGGGCCGCCTTTCCCGATTCCGGGTGGCGGGTGCGTGATTACGCCCACGCCGCGCCCAGGGTGCGGGCCATGTTGGAACGATTGAGCGTGGATTTGACCCTGGTCGGCCTGGGCGCGCTTTTGGTCGGAGGGCTGGGCGTGGCCGGTGGCGTGCGCGGCTATCTCAATGGCCGGCTGACGCACATCGCGGCCATGAAGTGCATGGGCGGGCCGGGCCATGTCCTGTTTGCCGCGTATCTGGCGCAGGTTCTTCTTCTTGGTCTGCTCGGCGCCAGCGCCGGCATGGCCGCCGGCGCGGTCGTGCCCTGGATCGGGGCCCGCTTTTGGGCCGATATCCTCCCCATTCCGGCCCGGCCTGGAATCCATGCCGCGCCGCTGCTTCAGGCCGCCCTTTTTGGTCTGGTGACGACGCTGGCCTTTTCCCTGCCGCCGCTGTTTCGGGCCCTCATGGTTCGACCCTCGGCCATTTTTCGCGGATACATCGCTCTGGATACGGGCCGCGTGCCCCGGATTGCCCTGATCCCCACGGCCCTGGCCTTTGTCCTGCTGGCCGTCCTGGTTTATTGGTTCACGGACAATCCCAAACTTTCAAGCTGGTTCGTGGCCGGGACCATGTTCGCCGCCGTCCTGTTCACGGGTCTGGCTCGGGCCGTGCGCTGGCTGGCGGGCAAGGCGCCGCGTCTGCCCTGGGCGAGCACGCGGATCGGGCTGGCCAATATCCACCGCCCCGGGTCTCCCGGAGTGAGTCTGGTTTTTGCCCTGGGCTTCGGGCTGACCGCCCTGGTGGCCGTGGTGTTGGTCAATTCCAGCCTGAGCCGCGCCTTGAGCGGGGAAGTGGCCCAGGAGGCTCCCGCCTATTTCTTCATGGATATCCGGCCGAATCAGGTCGAGGACTTTCGTCGTCTGGTGGCCTCGGCTCCCGGCGTGACCCGTCTGGATCTGCGCCCCATGGTTCGGGGGCGCATCGTGCGCATCGCCGGAACGCCGGTGGAAAACGCCACCGTCGGCGAGGACGTGGCCTGGGCCGTGCGCGGCGACCGGGGGCTGTCCTACGCCGCCGACGTGCCTCCGGGCAGCGCCCTGGTCCGGGGAACATGGTGGGCCAAGGATTACTCGGGCGAGCCGCTTATTTCCCTGACCTCGGATTTGGCCCGGGGTTTTGGCGTGGACGTGGGCGACACCTTGAGCGTCAATGTCCTGGGACGCACATTGACCGGGACCATTGCCAGCATCCGCGACGTGACCTGGACCACCCTGGCCATGCAGTTCGCCATTCTTTTTTCTCCCGGAGTGCTGGAGGGCGCGCCCCAGACCTGGCTTGGCGCGGTTCATGGCCAGGATCTGGATCGAACCCTGTTCACCAGGGTCACGGAAGCCTTTCCGGACGTGGCCGTCATCACCGTGCGCGACGTGCTGGACAGCGCGGCGGTGCTCATGACGCGCATGGCCAGCGTCTTCCAGGCCATGGCCGCGGTGGCCCTGGCGGCCGGCTTCCTGGTTTTGGCCGGAGCCTTTTCGGCGGATCAGCACCGGCGAATCCATGACAGCGTTATCTACAAGGTATGTGGCGCGACACGGTGGGATATTTTGGCCATCCTGGTCGCGGAATTTTCCCTGGCAGGACTGTTCACGGGGTTGGGCAGCCTGGCCCTGGGAACCCTGACCGCCTGGGGCGTGGTTCAGGGGGTGCTGCACATGCGCTTTGTTCCGGATTTGGGTATTGGCCTGCTGACCGTGCTGGGCGGGGTCGGCGTGTCCCTGGTCATGGGGCTTCTTGGAACCTGGCGGGCCCTGGGCCGCGCGGCCGCGCCGTATTTGCGCAATGAATAGCACCCTGCTTTGGCGGGACATTCCCGTGACCGTGCGCCACAGCCAGCGGGCCAGACGGGTCTGGATCAAGGTCCACGCCGGCAAGGGCGTCGAGGTGGTTTTGCCCTTTCGCGTTTTTGGCGCGGAAGTTCCGGTCATTTTGGAACGCCATGGAGAGTGGATCGCCGCGCGTCTGGCCGATTTGGCCGCCAAGGGCGCGGCGCCGGGGCAGGATCTCGTGCCCGGGACCGTGAATTTTCCACTCGTCGATCGGGAATTCACGGTGGCGCGCGAGACTGCCGGGCGTCCGGAGCTGCGCGTCGAGGGCGGGGTGGTCCGCCTCTGGCTGCCACCCCGGCACGAAACAGCTGGAGTGCTGTTGCTGCAGCGCTGGCTGATCGCCATGGGCCAGGGCGTGCTCGTGCCCCTGTGTCGGGACGTTGCCGCCGAAGTGGGCATTCCCATTGCCGGGGTGGTGGTCCGCAATCAGGTCAGCCGTTGGGGCAGCTGTTCCGCCGCCGGCCGGATCAGCCTCAACGCCAAATTGCTTTTTTTGTCCGAGGATCTGGCCCGCCATGTCGTGCTGCACGAATTGGCGCATATCGAGCATCGTAACCACGGGCCGCGTTTTTGGGCCTGTCTGCGTCGGCTCGACCCCTTGACCGATTGTCACGAAACGCAACTGCGCCATGTCTGGGCCACGCTCCCGGCCTGGTCCAAATGGCGCCCATGAGCCAAGGAGATGAAGAGATGAAAAAGATGATGTTGCTGGCCGCGCTGGCCACGGTATTCGGATGCACCCAGGAAGCCCAGAACCAGCTGGGACGATCCATTCAAAATTGGACCGGCACCAACGGCGTGCTCGAAGTCTATGCCGGAGACAAGGTCGTGCGGCGCTTTCTCAAGATCGACAAGCTGTCCACGGCCTACGGTACCGCGGATCGCCAGGCCAGGACCTACCGCTTTGGGTACGGGGTGTTTGACGGTAATTTGAACAACCAGGCCGACGCGGGCGAGAAAAAGGTCTATTTCGAGCTGTCCGAATATTCGAATTATGTCTTTTTCGAACAGCCCTAGGGCGTGGGGATCCCGGATATCCCGCCAGTGTCCGGGCGTTGGTCTTTTGGGCATGCCGGTCGGCGTCGTTGCCCATGAACGGGAATAATCCCGGCCTGGTCGGATCGGAATGGTTCGTGGAAAGGGCGCGAAACACATTTGCCGTCCACACCGTGCCGCAGCGGAGAGTCGCGCGGTTTGGGGCGGGCATTGTCATCGCGGGGTGATTGCTGTAGGGAGCGGACGTTCCAGCCGTCTTTATTGTCAACAACCAGTGCA
>RZYB01000177.1 GCA_009930495.1 Deltaproteobacteria bacterium | reverse complement strand
CGAGCAGGGCTTCGATATCGCGTTGTCGCAGGTCAAGATCGGGGGTCATGAGGCCGTTCTCCGTGTCACCGTGAGCGCGCCGTGCAGACCGTCATGGTCCCTGGTTCGGCACTGGACGGCGTTTTGAATCCGCAGGGTCGGCTCCAGGCGGCCGTTCACGGCCAGGGTGGCCAGAACGATGTCAAAAGCCATGGCCACGGGCAGGGAGCCGTAGACCGGAGCAAACGCGTGCATGTTTTTTGACGGGTCGTGATGACCGGTCAGGCAGCCGCTCAGGAATGTGGCTCGCTCCGGCGTCAGGATCGGGGTCGTCCCCAGGGCGATGTCGCGGACAATTCCGTGTCGCGCCCGTGCGGGATCTGGGTGCAGACAGAAAAACGCGGCGCCGTCGCCGGGCGGCAGATGACGCCTGCCGGCGATGGTCCCGGAGACGCCTGCCGCGAGGCGCGGGGCGACTGCGCGGAGTAGGTTCGTGTACTCATCGCTCGCGCCGAGCAGGACGCGGTCGACGCGGCCTTCCCGCAACCACGCCTGGGCCGTGAGCAGGGCTGCCGGGACCGCGGTGTCGATCTGCCCGATGGTCGTGCAGGGACCCGTCAGTTTCAGGGACACGGCCACGGTCGCGGCCGGGATGTTGTGCACGGAGTGGGCGAAGGCCTGGGGCGAGGCCATGTCCGGGCCGAAATCGATCATGGAGTCGAGAAATTCGAAGGTCAGGGCGGCCGGGCCATAGCCGGTGGCCAGGACGATGCCCGTGCTCGCCAGGGCGGTCGCGTCGAGTCCGGCGTCGCGCGCGGCCTCGAAGGCCGCCAACAGGGTCATGCGCGTGAAATGATCCATGCGGCGCAACGCCCTGGTCGGCAGATAATTCTTGAGCGAGTCCGTCTCGGCCCTGACGTCGGCGGGAGTCGCCGTGCCGGCGAGCATGTCGCGGGCGCGGGCGGCCAGGTCATCCAGACCATGGCCGCCGGACCAGACCAGGCCGATGCCTTCCACGGCCATGCCGGTCATGGTTGGCCTCCCGGTGCCAGGACGAGCGCGGAATTGTTGCCACCGAAGGCCAGGGATTGGGACAAGGCCGCCACGCCTCGGACCGGAGTCGGTGCCGTGGTCGGCAGGACGCCAAGGGACGGGTCCATGTCCGTGAAGCCGGCGCTGGCCGGAAGCAGGCCCGCCCGGAGGTGGGCCATGGTGAAGACGGCTTCGATGGCCCCGGCCGCGCCCAGGGTGTGACCGGTCATGCCTTTGGTGGCGATGAACGGAATGTCGGCCAGCAGCGAGGAGAACACGCCCGCCTCGGCCTGGTCGTTGTTGGCGGTGCCCGTGCCGTGGGCGTTGACGAAGGCTAGGTCCGCGACAGTCAATCCGGCCTGATCCAGGGCATCGGCGATGGCGCGCCGCAAGCCCAGGCCTTCGGGATGCGGGGCGGTCGGGTGATGGGCGTCGGCGGCGGTGCCGTATCCGAGCACGGCGCCCAGTCTGCCAGCGCCGCGTTGGGCGCGGTGGCTGTCCGCTTCCAACACGACCATGCCGGCCCCCTCGCCGAGATTGAGCCCTCGGCGTGCCGCGTCGAAGGGCCGACAGGGGTGTTCGTCGGTGATCATGAGGCGGATGAAGCCCGCGTAGGTGATTTCGGACAGCTCGTCGGCTCCGCCCGCCAGGACCACGTCGCACAGTCCCTGCCGGATCCACGCCGCTCCCAGACCGATGGCGTCGGTCCCGGAGGAGCAGGCGTTGACCACGGTCTGGGCCGGGCCGGTCGCTCCAAGCAGACGGGCCATGGCCGTGGCCGGATTGGACCGCAGATAGCGGCGCACGGGCTGCAGGTCTGGTGTCTCCCCGGTTCGGGCGCGGCGGTAGAAGTCCAGGAAATTGAGGGACGCGCCCACGGACGTGCCGATGCACACGCCGACACGGCCGCCGTCCATGCGGGTCGGGTCCAGCCCGGCTTGGTTCAGCGCTTCGCGGGCAGCTCGCATGGCCAGATGCACGGTGCGGGACAGATCGTTATCCCGAGCCCGAGGCAGGGCCGCGTCCGGCACCTCGAAAACCGGGTAGGGCCTGGCATGCCCGTCACGAAAGCGCGCGGGCTGGCCAGGGGCGCGCCGGCCGTGGTCGAGCGCGGCCAGGCAGTCCGGCACGCTGGAACCGGCGGCGCAAATGCAGCCCATGCCGGTCACGCTGACAGGTTCAACCCGGTGCATGTCAGGCCCTGTGCGCGGCGATGAATTCGGCCAGGGCCGTGATGGACTGGAAGGCCTGCCGACCTTCGTCCATGTTCCGGATTTCCACGCCAAAGGCGCGCTGCACCAGCACGACGATTTCCACTGCGTCCAGGGAATCCAGGCCCAGGCCGTCGCCGAACAGGGGGGCATTGTCGTCGATGTCCTCGGGGGCGATGTCCTCAAGGTTCAGTTCCGTAACCAAGGTGCGTTTGAGTTGTGCTTTGAGTTCAGTCATTATTCCGTATTTTCCACATGTTATAGAAGTTGAAGAACTGGTGCGGGACCTTGCGGGTCTGCGCCTCCAGGGCATCGGCGAAGATCTGGGCGTACGGCCGGTAGCTGTCGCTGCCACGGCCGAGGCCGTGAGGGACGCGGATGACACGGGCGATTTCGTGTACCGCCGCGCCCGGTCCCGTGCGCCGGGAAAAGAAGACGATGATCGGCGCGCCCGTGGCCGAGGCCAGACGGTAGGGGCTGACGGGCAGGGACACGGTGCCGCCCAGAAAGGTCGCGTCCACGGCGCCGCGATCGCTGCCAAAGAGGCGGTCGCCCATGACGCAAAGAATCTCTCCCCGGCGCAGGGCCTCGACCATGTCCAGCGATCCGCCCAGATAGCCTTGCGGGTCGATGATGCGAAAGGACGGACCGTGCCCGGCATGCTCGAAATGTTGGCGGTCGATGTCGCCGGGAGCGCGGTGCATGACCACGTTTACCGGGCGGTCCTGGATGTCGAGGCCGATCATGGAGGTCTGCCAGCAGCCCATGTGTCCTGTCAGCAGGATCAGTCCCCGTCCCTCGCCGGCGATGTCGCGCAGGGTGCGTTCGTCTTCGGGCGAGGCCGAAATGTTGAATTCGTTCAGGATGCCGGCCGCGGCCCTGTCGACCAGGGTGGTGCCGAAGGTCCAGTTGAGCAGAAAGCAGTGCCCCAGCCGCTCCCATGGCCGCGCCAGGGGAAAGCGTCGGGCCAGATAGGCGGCCGAGCGCGACCTCGTCAGCGGGCGGATGGTGTACCACAGGGCGACGAAGAAGAGCAGGCCATAGGCGGTCCGGCGGCCGAATGTCCGGATCAGCAAATAAAAAATACCATGCTGCAGGCGTGATCCGATGCTGCGGCTGCTCCAGGTCGGACCGTTCATGCCGGGTGGTCCGGAGCGAGGGGCGCGCGTTTGAGGCCGGCGGCAATGATCCGGGCCATGATGAACACCATGCCGCCGATCAGGGCGGCGAGCAGCGGGGCCAGCACCAGGGAGCCGAGCAGCCATTCCCAGACGCGCTGCATGGCTTCATGGCCGATGGTCCGCAGGGAAATATCGGTCAGGAACGCGCCGTGCCGCAGAAAATATCCGGCTTCGACGCACAGGGCCGGGACAATGGGCGGCATGCAGAGTTGGCTGGCGGCCAGGGCCGCGATCGGGTTCAGGCGAAGCCACCCCGCGGCCAGCAGGATGGCGATGCTGTGCACGCCGATGAGGGGCAGGGTGCCCAGGACCATGCCCAAGGCGCAGGCCAAGGCCAGATTCATGGGCGTGGCGTCGTCGGACAGGAGGATGCGCAGCGATTTGACCGGGTGGATGGGCGAGATCCGCCCCTGGGCGTCCTGGCCGAATTTGCGGTGCGGCACGGGCATGATGGCGCGGATGGTCAGTCGGGTGTTCAAGAGCGAGATGCGCACGTTGTCCATGAACGCTCGAAAGTGGGAAACGCGTTCGCCTGGCGGCGGGTAATAGACAGAGATGTCCATGTCGCGCAGGCGGAAGCCGGCCCAGACCGCCCGAACCAGGACTTCGACCTCGAAGCTGTAGCGGTCCTCGGTGAATCGCAGATTGTCCAGAACGGCCAGAGGGTAGGCCCGGAAGCCGCTCTGCACGTCCGAGAGAACGATGCCGGTCTGCACGCGCAGCCAGAAGTTGGAGAATTTGCGCCCGAATCGGGACGAACCGGGCACGTTGGCCGTGTCGAAATTCCGGGCCCCGACCACGATGGCCAGCTCGTCGTCGGCAATGGCGTCGAGAAAGCGGGGGATGTCCGCCGCCTCGTGCTGGCCGTCGGCGTCGATGGTGACGATGTGCGTCATGCCGCGTCGGCGCGCCTCGCGCGCGCCGGTTCGGATGGCCGCGCCCTTGCCCCGATTGTCCGGGTGGCTGATCATGGTCGCGGCGAGCCCGGCCAGAATATCCGGTCCGATATCGGTGCTGCCGTCGTTGACGACCAGGACATGGGGATGCCTGGCCAGAACGTCCTCGACCACGCCGCGCAGGGTGGCGCCATGGTTGTAGACCGGGACGACGACGAGCACGCGGTCGCGAAGCGGCTTAGCGGGCATGGCGGACTCCTGGCGGGCAGGGCTCGGGGAAGCGGATCAGGGTGTCCCAGAGAATGCCCCGGAATCCGAAATTGCGCATGACCGCCATTTGCCGCTGGCCCCTGGACGGCGGGAAAAGTCGGTCGCGGCGGCCCTTGAAGGCTTGGGTCAGGGTCTTTTCGGTTGCGGCCGGGTCGATATGCGGCGAAAAATAATAGGTCGGTTCGAGGCAATTGCTGTCCGCCGGGAGCGCGCCCTCCTGGATGGCCAGGCGCAACAGCGGCGTGTCCGCGTAAACGCGGATGCCCAGGAAGGCGAAGACCACGC
>RZYB01000176.1 GCA_009930495.1 Deltaproteobacteria bacterium | reverse complement strand
GCCACCGCCGGCAAGATCACCCCCACCGCCACGGACAACACCCTGGCCGGCATCGCATGGGAAGGAAAAGCCCTGGCCGGAACCATGGCGCGGGTCCGGTTGGGCTGATCGGATAAAAATTTGGCCAATCTGTTTTGACAGTTCGGAAATGGCCGAACGCCCGTGGATGGTTTCTCCGTTTTTCCATCCACGGGCGTTTTTTTGTGGCCTACACCCCGGCGGCCATGCCCGACCGTCAAGTGGAAATCCGGAGAAGTTCCCATGCTAGTGGGAGGATCCCCGTTTTTGGAGACGGGGCTTTTTTGCGCCCTTTCTTGACGGGTAGTATCCCGAATGTGTATTTATACACACATGAAAAGCCGGGACGTTATTCGCAGACTCAAAAAAGAAGGCTGGTTCGTGGTCAACACCGAAGGTTCCCACGTCCAGCTCAAGCACCCCGAAAAATCGGGGCGGGTGACGGTTCCACATCCAAAATCGGACCTTCCCGTGGGCACGCTCAAGAGCATTGAGCGTCAAGCGGGTATCAGCTTGAAATAGGGGGAAGTCATGGCTAGCTATGTTGCCATCATTCATAAGGACGAAGGAACGGATTTCGGCGCGCTCTTTCCAGATTTTCCCGGTTGCGTGACCGCCGGGGCCAGTCTGGACGAAGTGGCGGCCATGGCCAAGGAAGCCTTGGCGCTTCACGTCAAGGGACTGCGCGAGGACGGCGAACAGGTCCCCGCGCCAAGCACGTTGGAACAGGCCATGAATCACGAACTGGCCAAGGACGCCGTGGCCTGTCTGGTGGTGGATTTGTCCGAAGGGCAGAGGACCGTACGGGTGAATATCACGCTACCGGAAAACGAACTGAAGGAAATCGACGCCTACGCCCGGCGGGCCGGCCTGACCAGATCGAGCCTTTTGGCCATGGGCGCGCGGATGATGATGCAGGAAAAAATTCAGACCGACGCGGCCGAACCATTCACGCGGCGGGGGAGGAAACCAGCATCCCCAAAGACACATGCCGCGTTTTGAACCAAGCCCCGGAGACGGGGCTTTTTTGCGTGCCGAGGCTGATCCGGCTTGCAAAATCGTGCTGGGTGCTGGGAATAGCGCTGGGAGGAATTAAATATTAAAACGAAAGGGGCTAGATTTTTACATCTAACCCCTTGTTTTCTTTTGGCGCGCCAGGGAGGACTCGAACCCCCGACCGATTGCTTAGAAGGCAATTGCTCTATCCGCCTGAGCTACTGGCGCGTAACGAGGAAAAATCGCTTATTTTTTTTGCGATTGAAAGTCAAGAGATGTGGAACCAGGTCGCGTCGAACGCGTGCAATGAAAAAGGGCGGAATTGCTTCCGCCCTTTTGTTTATTCGTTGCCGGGCTGTTTATCCAGGTGTCCCGGGTTGTGCAGCTCGCGGTTGTTCGCGGCCGGTGGGGTCCACTGGTAGATCCAGGTTTCGGTCAAGGGGCGGCCGTTGGCTTCCAGGTACAGGCGCAGGTTGATGGGGTTCTGGGTGTCGTCCGGTGGCACCACGTCGAACATGCACCGGAAGCCGTTAATGGCGTGCTGGGGCCGGACCGAGGTGATCTCAATGCGGCCGGCCGAGGTCGAGAGCACGGGTTTGATCTCGGTGTCCTTGCCGATCATGGCCAGATCGCCGCCGCTGAAGTCCACGGCGAAGCGCTGGCTGTAGTACTTGCGTTTCAGACCGACCACGCCACCCAGGCCGGTGAAGGTGTCCACGACCTTGGCCAACCTGGTCTGCACCGGCGGGTTGGTGCCCCAGTACATATTGTAGCTGAAGAGCAGCTCCTGCCCGGCCTTGACTGGTTCGGCCGGATTCCAGAAGGCGACGATGTTGTCGAAGGTTTCGTCCAGGTTGGCGATTTCCACCAGCTGCACCGAACCCGTGCCCCACTGGCCGATGGGCTCGATCCACACGCTCGGGCGCTTGTCATAGAATACGCCGTCGTCTTGATAGTGGTCGAACTTCTGGTCGCGCTGGATCAGGCCGAAGCCGCGCGGATTGTGGTCCATGTAGGCGTTGAAGCGCAGGAAGGGCGGATTGTTCAGGGGCCGCCAGATCCATTCGCCGTTGCCGTTGTGCATGGCCAGGCCGTCGGAGTCGTGCAGCTCGGGGCGCCAGTCGTAGCTAGTGCGGCGGTCGTTCTCGCCGGTCATGTACATGCTGGTCAGAGGCGCGATGCCCAGGCGCTCGATGGGCTTGCGCGGGTACACGGCCGCGTCGACCTTCATGGTCAGGGTCTGGCCGGGGCGGATGTCGAAACGGTACGCGCCGGTCACGCTGGGCGAGTCGAGCAGGGCATAGACCGTGGCCGTGTCGCTGCCGGGCTTGGGCTGTTCCAGCCAGAAATGGGTGAAGGTCGGAAATTCCTCGTCACGCGGCAGGGCCGTGTCCACGGCCAGCCCGCGCGCGGACATGCCGTACTGCATTTCACCGCCCACGGCCCGGAAATAGCTCGCGCCCAGAAAGGCGATCAGGTCGCGGGTCCAGTCCGTGTGGTAGCGCAGTCGGAAGCCGGCGAAGCCGAGGTTCTTGGGCAGTTCCTTGCCCTTGACGCCGGATTTGCCATAGCTGAACAGGTCCGGCGTGTAGTCGATCTCTTTGACCTTGCCGTCCTTGAGTTCATACATGGTGATGGGCGTCTTGAAGAACAGGCCAAGATGGAAGAGTTCGGCCCGGAACAGAGATGCTTCGCTCTTCCACAGGGCGTGGTCCGAGTCGAAGGCCAGTTGCATGTACTGGTCCCAGGTCAGTTTCTGGAGCGACTTGGGCAGTTCGCCTTCATGACTGACATAAGGCTGTTCCGACAGGAACTTGGCCCGGCCCTTGAGCCAGGCATAATCGAAATTGGTGCCGCCTGTGGGTGTCGGCAGATCGGTCGCGGCCTGACTGGACGCGGCGAAAAAGATCAGCACGACGCCAAGCAGAAGATGGTGGATGACAGAGTGACGATGGTGACGCTTCATGTGCTCTCCGGTTATTCTGAAAGTTCCTGTTTGGTGATGGCTTCGCCTTTGATCCGATCCAAAAGGTCGGCCAGGGCGGGTTTGACGTTTTCGCGGATGTCGCCGGCCACGATCAGAAAGAGCAGATCGTCGCCCGGCATGAACTCTCCGCTTTTGGCCTCGACCACGGCCCGGAAGATGCCTTCCCTGGCCTCGATTTCCTGGCGGATGGCCTCGGCCTTGGCCTGATCGACCTGGACTTTGATCCGGCCCACGGTGGAGCCGTCCTTGCGGGACCAGGCCCGGACCACGCCGTTGTGCACCAGGAGCATGCCGACATTTTCCCGAAATCCGGGTTCCTGCTTCAATTCCGCGATGCGTTTGCTGATGTCCATGCGATTCTCCTTGCCGCCGTTTAGGCGCCGAGTTCGTGCAGATGGGTACGGGCGAAGTCCAGACTTGGGTCGAGTCGCAAGGCTTCTCCCAGCAGTTCACGGGCCTTGTCCGCGTTGTTCATGAATTTATGACACAGCCCCAGGTTGGCCAGATCCATGGCCGATCCGCTGTCCAGGGCCAGGGCCAGCTCGAAATTGGCGGCCGCGCCGGCGAATTCTTTTTGCTTGAAATAGGCCACGCCGCGCAAATTAAAATATTCCTTCACTTCCGGGCAATGGCCCACGGCCCGGTTCAGATGCGGAATGGTCTCGGACCAGAGGCCCTGCTGGGACAGGGCGTAGGCCTGGTAGAACGCGGCCAGTCCCCGGTCTTCGGGATCGGGCTGACGGTCCTCGGCCTGGGCGAACCAGCTCGCGGCCTGGTCGATGTTGCCCTGGCGCAGCGCCACCAGACCCCGGAAAAAGGGCAGGTAGTGGGCTTCGGGGTGGATGCTTTCAAGCAGGTCGAGTCCGGCCCAGGCCTCGTCCGGGTCCAGGTCCTCGGCCAGGATGCGGCCCACGAACAGGCCCAGGGACGCCATGGGCGTGCGCTCGCGGAACAGAAAACCGGGCACGATGTTGTAATTGGCCGCGATGCCCAGTTCCTGCGTGGTCGTGGGCACGGAAAAAAAGGTGAAGCCCTGCAGGGCCAGCCGGGCGCAAAAGTTCCGCAGTTCCTGGGCGATGTCCGTGTCCGCGCCGGACGGCAGGGTCGTGATCGACACCTGCGGGCCGCGCGTCAGCCATGCGCACTGGTCCGGATGGGTGAATTTGGGCAGGCCCGAGGCCTCGTAGTTGCTGCACGATTCAAAATCCCCGCCGAGCTGGGCGATTTCGGTCAGGGCGCGGATGGCCGCCTTTTCGGGCGACGTGGCCGTGCCGGCGGTAAAGACGATCTCGCTTGTGTCCGGAAAGGTGGCCGGGTCCATGACCAGGGCCGCGACCGTGGGCACGGGAAAGCCGAGGCTGAAATCCTTGATCCAGACCTTGAGCTCGTTGCGGGTGAATTTGCGGTACAGATCGATCAGGACCGGATCGGTGAAGCTGGCAGGATCGATGGTTGGCGTTTCCTGCCGGGTGCGGTCGATGACGGCGCAGACGTGGCGTTCCACCAGCTCGCAGCCGCCCTGGAGCATGGATTCCTCCAGGGTGTTGCCGGCGGAGGCGCCGTTGAATTCGTTGAGCTTTTTGAACCAATCCAGCGGAGCCATGTATTCCCGGCCCGTGCCGATGTCCGTGAGGGGGGCGAAGCGCCACGTCACGAGATCCAGAATCCGGGCCGCATCGGCCTCGCCGATCCGGTCCGCCACGGACTGCGTCATATAATGAAGCGGCAGCAGGTTGTCGCCGAATGCCTGGCGGGCCTTTGACCATGTCATGGATTGAAAGTTGTCCTGGTTGTCCCAGAAGGTGAAGAAGCTGAAACGCTCGACCAGTTCCATCAGCGCCGAGGCCTCGGCCTGGGCCGGAGACGCGCCTTTGCCCATCTGTTTGCGCGTGGGCATGATGTCGCGGGCGTCTTCG
>RZYB01000175.1 GCA_009930495.1 Deltaproteobacteria bacterium | reverse complement strand
GCGGCCGTCGACTCCCTGCGCCGGGCCAAGGATGAACTGGAGATCCGGGTTCGTCAGCGCACCTCCGACCTCTCGGAAGTCAACAACAAGCTCAGCCGGGAAGTGGCCGAACGCCTTGTGGCGCAAAAGGCCTTGCAGGAGGCCGCGACCATCGATCCCCTGACACGTCTTTTCAACCGGCGCGTCGTCCAGGAGCGGCTCGACCTCGAAGTGGCCCGCAACAGCAGGCAGAACACGCCCTTCACGCTCGTCATCGTGGACATCGATCACTTTAAAATGATCAACGACACGCATGGACACGAAGCAGGGGACAGCATCCTGGTGGAAACGGGAGTGCGCATGAAAGGCATCATCCGTGGACAGGACACGTTGGCCCGATGGGGCGGTGAGGAATTCATGATCCTGCTGCCGGATACCGACTCGGCAGGGGGACTGGAAGTCGCCGATAAGGTCCGCGCGCGCATCGCGGACACGACATACTATTTCGCGGGCAAGGAGATCCGGGTTACGGCGAGTTTCGGAGTGGCCCAGTATAAAGGAAACTTGGAAGGGGCGATCACGGCCGCGGACCAGGCTCTTTATCAGGCCAAGAATCTAGGTCGGAATCGGGTCGTGCTGGCCGACGCGGAAAGTTCGAGCGCAAGTTTATAAAGGCCCTCTTCGGCAGTGAGAACTGAAATGAATTCCAATATTCCATACGGTCAGCGCGGCCCGTGTTCCACAACCTCGGAGACTTCGTCCGCTGCCCAGCTTGCGCTGGCCCGCATCCTGGAACAAGCATTGCATTTTTTTAGCAAGGGAAACAAAGAACTGGCGGCCGGACTTTGCACTCACGCCCTTGAAATAGACCCCTCTGCAAGCGAGGCCCGTTTGCTCTTGGCCAGGATGGCGGACGAAAGTGGCGATCTGTCCGGGGCCGAAGTGCACCTGCGAGCCGCTCTGCA
This sequence comes from Deltaproteobacteria bacterium, assembly GCA_009930495.1. Lineage (NCBI taxonomy): Bacteria > Pseudomonadati > Myxococcota > Myxococcia > Deltaproteobacteria bacterium. The sequence continues at coordinate 4,103 of RZYB01000175.1, read as the reverse complement.
TTCTGAACCGTTGAACGTGGAATCATTGAAAGAGTTGACCGGACTGCTTTTGCGGGACAACCGCGAGCAAGAAGCGCTGAACGTGGTGCTGCAGGCTGCTGAACGTGCGAACGGCTGTGCGGGGACATTGGTTCTCGCAGCTCAAACTGCCGAAATCACAGGAGATAAACGTAGCAGTATTCGGTTTCGCCAGCAGCTAGCCGTAATTGAGCCCGAGAATCCAGAGCACCTCTTGATCGTCGCTCGTTGTCTGCTCGAGCTTTGCCTCCCCGAGCGAGCACTTGCAATTTGTTCGAGTGCACGCGCGAAGTTCCCAACGAATAGCGATTTTTATGTCCTTTCCAGTCAGGCGTCCCATGCCATGGGCAGCAAGGAAGAGGCGGAGCAATATTCCGATAATGCTTTACAGCTTGATCCAGAAAACCCTGTCGCATGGGCCCAGTCTGCCATGATCCATCATCATGACCCGGACGACTTCTTCAAGGCCGAGGCTTGTTATCGCAAGGCGTTGGAGCTTAAACCCAATTGGGTTAACGTAATCTCAAACCTCGGTTCTCTCTATTTGGAACACCATCGCCATCACGACGCGCGACGTGTTTGGAGCGAGGCGCGCTCGCCTGAGTTGTTTGTTAAAAATGCCTTGGCAATAACAGCCGTTCCGCCAAATATTGAAGCTATTCACTCCGACAGACAACGTATCCGAGACCTTTGTCTCCAGCCTCCACCCACCGGTTCCATCTCGAATCCGGTCAACCAGATAGGTTTCACCAATTTCAACACGGCCTACCATGGCCTTCCCAACCGCGACTTGCACGTCGGAATTGCTGATTTGCATCGAAGACTTTGCCCCCGCCTTGCGCGGGAAAGATCGGCGGCCGGTCTTGCGCATAAACCTCGGCGAATCGGAATCATTTCCCGCTATCTCAAGCCGCACACGGTCGCGGACTATTTCGTCGAAGTGCTGCACTCGGTACAGGCCCAAGGATTGCCCCTGCGTATCTTCACCTTCGAACGAATGACCAATCCCTTCCTGGAGCGACTCTCTCTCCATTCGGCAACCATGCAAAGTCTGCCAACGGATCTTTGGGTGGCTGCCGATGCGATTGCTCGGGAAAAACTGGACCTGCTTCTTTACCTCGACATCGGTATGGACCCACTCACCTACTTCCTCGCCCATATCCGTCTTACTCCTTTGCAGTGCGCCCTTTACGGTCATCCCGATACGACAGGCCTGCCGAGCGTGGATTATTTTATTTCTCCCGCCATTATGGAACCGATTCAAGGCGAAGAGCATTACAGCGAAAATCTTTGCGCTCTACCTAGTTTGGTCAGCGGTATCAGGAGGCCCAAGGTTCCCGGAAAATTTTCTCGGAATGAACTTGGCTTGCCCGCCAATCGAACACTCTTTCTTTGCCCGCAAAGCCTTTTCAAACTTCATCCCAGTTTTGATCGTACCTTACGGCGACTTTTGGATGAAGATCCTGAAGCGTCCCTCCTACTTTTTCATGCTCCAAAAAAAGCTTGGGACGAGCACCTTGAGCAACGCCTCAACCTTGGGCCACGGCTCACATGGTTGCCATCGACATCGGCGGAACGTTTTTTGGCGATATGCAATGCCGTGGATGCCGTGCTTGACACGCCTTCCTTCAGCGGCGGAGCAACGTCTTACAAAATTTTGGGGATCGGAGTCCCCATCGTCGCATGGCCCGGGGAATTCATGCGTTCTCGGCAAACAGCGGGGCTTTACGACCACTTAAAAATCGAAGGCCCCGTGGCTTCCAATGAAGATGAATATGTGAATTTGGCGCTCAGAGCAGCCCACGATGTTACGTATAAGGCCGAACTCAGACAGCGGCTTCTGGAAGGAGCATCGGACCTCTTCGATGTCCAATCCGCGGCGGCTCCACTGAAAAATTTTTTACAAAATCCAGAGGAAGCCTGCACAATGCGCGGAAAATGTTGAACGCGGCTGGTCGACAACAAAGCACGCGCTGGCCATATTCTGCCTGGAAAAAATGTGGACTGCGCGTGGACTAAAAAAAAGGCCTTACATTGATTGAGTCCTAAAGCGCCCCAGAGTCCTATGGACGTGTGGAGTTGGTGTGGACTTCAAAGCCGTTTTTTCGGTGTTCATGTGGGGGAGCCTTTTGAACGGCGGAGAGCCCAGGAGCGCTTTAACTGGGTGAATCTCGTTCAACGGCAAAGAGGGATGTCTTCAAAAATTAACATTCACACCAAGTTCGCCGCCATGGCTCTCTTGCTGTTGGTTGCCGAACATGGTGGAGAACGAGGCTATTAACATTACCCGTTCGCTCGCTTTGAAAGAAGTACCAAGTGTCACGGTGCCCCAATCGTTGGCTATTGGGACGGCGTCCATGGAATACGCCGGGGCGGCGATGGAGGAGAGGTCGGCCGTCACCTCGCGGTCGGAATCCTCGAATTCATGGTTCCACGTTGCTTCCGCGAATGGCTGGAATCTGCCCACGTCCGCCCTAATGCGCCAGCCCAGCTGGCTGACAGTTGAACCGCGCTTCTGCTCGTCGAAGGATAGGGCCGTGACGCCGCTAACGCCTGATTCTGTGAATTCTTCGATGGTCACCTGCTGTAGCACCAGACCCGCCACCGGTCCGGTGGTGACCGCCCCCCATTTCAGGTCTCCGCCCAACCGCAGGGCCAGGCCCAGGGAATGGCCGGTGGTGTCGGCGTTGTTTTGGTCCATGAACATGCCTAGGGGCACATTGCGGCTGATTTTGTCCTGGTACAGGCCATGGGAGACCACGGCGTCGCACCACAATGGACCGTGCTTGTAGGCGGAGTAAAGGCTGAAGGATTGTTCGTCCTGGTCAAAGTGGCCCACATCCTGGGAGAAGTCTTGGGTCTGAGTTCCTGCCGCGAAGGCAGCGCCCAGGGTGAGTCCGAAGGTCGTCTGATAATCAGCGCCCACCAACCCCTCGAAAGGTGCGCCATTTGTTTCCGCAAAGCCATCGTCGTTCTTGATTCGCAGTGAGTTGGATCTTCCGCTTATCCAGACGTTGATTCCGTTTGGACCGCGATGCTGCCCTGAAAGATCGATCTGTTCCTGGATGGTAGCCACGCGCGCCAGGCCGCCCTGCAACGGTGATTCGGCCAAAAGCGACATGAGGCTTGGCGCTACCAGCAGGCTGTATTCGTAATCCGCTTCGATCCGCTGGCCCGCGGTGGTCAGATGCTTGCCGTCGATGAACAGGTAGGTCTGCATCTCGAGAGGGGTGATGTCAGTCCAACTGGTAAGCATTGCGCTCTTGGAGGACGGGGCGTTTGCTGCAAGTACCGTGGACGGGGTGAACCCGAAGGATTCGGGATTGAGAGATACGAAGCGAAACAGGCTGGTGAGGTCGGCGGGAATGTACCGGACGCCCGCAGCCGTCAGGGCCGACCATTTCATGTTCCCGTAGGAGATGGCCCGAGCGTAGTCGCCGACATTGTCAGCTGGCAGGACGCCACCAGGGCCGGTCAAGGTCGCGATGAAAATGTATTGGGGATGATGATGGTGCGGGCTCCGGCAGCTTGCAGGGTAGCCACGCTCTCCGCCAGTTGGGAAGCCACGCCGCTGAGGAAGTCGGGGTTGGCCGCGATCCAGGCTGCGCCCTGTTTCTGCACGAAGATCAGGTCGTTGTTGCCGGTGTTGATCACATACAGGGCGCGAGGGTTGGCTGCGCCTCCAACGGAGGCCAGGTAGTTGGCGATTTGCTGGGTGGTGGCCACGTTTCCCGGCAAACTACCGGGAGCATACGAGACGCCTTCAGAGGGACGCAGAGGTGCCGTATAGGCGGCAGCGTTGGCGTAATTGCTCCCGCCGGCGCTGACAGGTTCCGCATCCAGACCGAACAGTCCGGCCAACATGGTGGAAGTCATCACCCCCGGGCCGGCTAACCCGCCCAGGGCTCCTGCCGCAATGGCGGAGAGAAGTGCTGCATCCACGTCCGGATTGCCCGATGAAGCATACCGGAAATAGCCGCTGTCCAGGGTGCTGTCGCCAAGCCCAATGAACTGGTTGAACTTCCCTGACGCGTCAGCAGGAGTCTTTGCCCCGAGGAGGCTGAGCGCAACTAACGCGGTGACCA
>RZYB01000174.1 GCA_009930495.1 Deltaproteobacteria bacterium | reverse complement strand
TATTTTTACGGAGCGAACCTGACCCAGCCGTGGTTTGGCTTTTTTTGCTTCGATCCTTCCGAACTGCCCATTGTCACCCTTTATGCCTTTTATCTGCCGATTTTTGTGGTTCTGATGCGTCGGGAACGGGATCTCTCGCTCTTCAAGCGCGTGATCATGCCCTTGCTGGCGATCTGCGGCAGCCTGTTCATGATGTATGCCGCCTGCCTGGCTCATGGCCTGGCCGTGGTGGCGTATTTGATCATTTTTGGGGGTGTGATGGCGGTCGGCGCCTTTTTTATGCGCCGTCATCCAGGCATTCCTGACATTTGAGGAGCGCTTGCACCTCGTCCCCTTTGAGCGGTCTGCCGGAATTGGCGGCCCGCTCGCGGATCGTGTCCACCAGACTGTTCAGCCGGTGCAGGGGCGCGTTGAGTCCCATCTGACCTAGGACGGCCTTGACCGCGCCACGTCCGGCCTTGGCGCCCAGGGCCAGGATGCGGCGCGCGCCGGTTTGCTGTGGATCATAGGGCTCGAACAGGGCCGGGTTTTTTAGAATTCCATCCACGTGCAGGCCGGATTCGGCCGCGAAAATGTCTTCTCCAGCCACGGGCCGGTTGCGGGCCACGGGAATGCGGGCGAGTTCGGCCACCAGATCGCACACTTCGCGCACACCCCGCATGTCATAAATCTCGTAGCCTTGCACCAGCCGCAGGTGTCCGGCCACTTCTTCCAGGGCCGAGATGCCCGACCGTTCCCCGATGCCCAGCACCGAGACATCGGCCCAGTGCGCGCCCGCGGCCAGGGCCGTGATGGCGTTGGCCGTGGCCATGCCGAAATCGTTGTGGCAGTGCACCGCGATTTCCATATCCACCCCGTTTGCAAAAAAACGGACCAGTTCGGCGATGCGCTCCGGAGTCATGACGCCCAGGGTGTCGGCCAGACGGATGCGCGCCGCGCCCAGTTCCTCCGCCATGCGCGCCATGGCCAGGGCAAAGCCCTGATCGGCGCGGGTCACGTCCTCCAGGCCGATGCTGATGCGGCGGATGCCGCAGGAGTGGGCTGTGCCCACGGTCTCGCGCAGCATGAGGGTCAGCCCGGCGCGGTCCGTGCGCAAACGCTCGGCAATGTGTAGATCCGAAACGGGCAACCCGATGCTGACCGTGTCCAGTCCCAGTCCCGCAGCCCTGTACACGTCCACCGGACGGCACGGCGACCAGGCGCTCAGATCGGAGCTCACGCCCCGGCGGCGCAGAGCGGCGATCAGTTCCGCCAGACCGTTCTGCCCGATCCAGCCCACCTCGATTTCTTCCACGCCCATGTCCGCGATCATGCCGGCAATGGCGATCCGCGCTTCGTGTGGCACGTACGTTTCGAACATCTGCGCCCCTTCCCGCAAGGTCGTGTCGATGAGCATAACGCCTCCTGTTTTCGAGAGCTTTGCACGGCCGGTGCCAATGACGCCGGGATGTCGGTATCGCCGCGATCAGCCTGTCCGAAGCCGGCTTTTTCGTGCTGCCCGTGGCGACATTTTTGTCAGCGCATACATTTTTGTCCGTGTCGATTGTCGGAAAGAAAGGTGCTCCGGATTTGTTTCATTTCGCGCTTTTCGCGATTCGGGGTTGCGGGAAGAGAAAGAGGACGCTATAAGTTTGTTTGTTTTGCGGTTGTTCATCCCATGAAGCGTTTCGGCACGGCGGAGCGCTTCATGTTTTTTTGGTCCGTGCGGACCGGAAAGGTATTTTTCCGAGGAGTTGTCATGCGTTTCCACGTTTTGTCCCAGTTTGCCGTCAAGGCTGCCGTGATGCGCTGTCGCGTGGATACCTGATCACGCCCGGAAGATTATCGACATTGATGGGGGCGTGTTTCGGGCACGCCCCCATTTTTTTTGTGGCCGGCCCATCAGGATGTGGGCCTGAGCGCGCTGAATCGTATGCGGCTTCATGCTCCAAGGAGGTACCCATGAGCACAAAACCAAAACTTATCGTCACGTCCCAGGACGCCGAGCGCCTGGAAATTCTTCTGGACTCATTGTCCCCAACAGCTTTTCCGGCCAAGGCCACCCTGGAGGACGAACTCGACCGCGCTGTCCGCGTGGACCCGCGCGCGGTGCCGCCCACGGTGGTGACCATGAATTCCACGGTCCGGTTCGATCTTTTGCCGGCGGGCGGAAGCCGTTGCCTGAAGCTGGTCTATCCGGGTTCGCCCGATGCGGGCGAGGAAACCATTTCCATTCTCGCCCCGGTGGGCAGCGCCCTGTTGGGATTGTCCGAGGGAGATGTCATGGATTGGCCACGCCCTGGCGGCGGCACGCTGCGTCTGGTCATTCGAGAAGTGGTGGACCAGCCGGAGCGGTCCGGCAATTATGAACTCTGACCATCCCGCCGCGCGGCCGCCATGTCGGAATGCCTTTATGCGGCGGTCTAGCGTTTCAAGGAGCAGTACCATGGTGAATCTTGCCTCGAAAACAACGTCGGCGCTTTTGCCCACGGATATCTTGTTTCAGACCCCGTATTGGGCGCGGGTCAAATCGCGTCTGGGTCTTGAGCCCCGCGCCTTTGACATCAGCGTGGCCGGGCCGAAAGGGGACGTGCTGGTTCTCTTGCGGCCCTTTGGGGAGAAAAAAATGGCCATCGTGCCGCAGGGGCCGGAGCATGCGCCGGATCAGGAGGCATACGGCGTTTTCATCGAGAATTTTTCCCTGGCCCTGGGGTGCTGCCTGGGGCCGGACGTGGCCTTCATCCGGTACGATCTGCCCTGGAAATCCCCGTATTCGGACGAGATACGCGCCGGGGAGAGGACAACGTTCCCCGAGGCCCGGTTGCGTGAGATGCGCATGAACATGGGTACCCGGCTTTGGAACATCCGCAAGACCTTCGAGGATTTGACCGTGGCCAGTTCCCTGGTGGTGGATATTGGCGGCAGCGAGGATGAAATTCTGGCCCGCATGAAACCCAAGACCCGCTATAATATCGGCCTGGCCCAGCGCAAAGGCGTCAGTGTGCGCGTCGTGGGTCGGGAGAGTCTGCCCGAATTTCACGCCCTGTACCGCCAAACCGCCTCGCGCAACGGCTTCGCGCCCTGTGACTTCGCGGCCTTCGCGGCCTTGTTTCCGGAGGCGGTACAGGGCCGGGCCGGGTCGGAGCTGCTGTTCTTGCTGGCCAGTCATGGCCGGGATGTCTTGGCCGGAGCCATTGTCGGCCTTTCCGGCAAAAAGGCCAATTTTCTGTATGGCGCGTCTTCGTCCATGAAGCGTCACTGCATGGCCCCAAGCCTCATGCATTGGACCGCCATGCGCCACGCCCGCGCGCATGGCTGCCTGGAATACGAGATGGGCGCTGTTTCACCCGGCGTGGACCCGGCGCATCCGTTTTTCGGGTTGTATCGCTTCAAGACCGGCTTCGGCGGACGGATCGAATACCGTGGCGGTTCCTGGGATTTTCCCCTGGATCACGCCGCTTACGAAGCCTTCCGCACGGCCGAGAGCCTGCATCGGGGGCGTCCGGACAACTGATTCTCTTCCGGCCGGGACGTTTTCGCGCAGAGAGGCCTCCGTTTCGTCTATCGCCGTGGTCAGGCGCGTTCCCTTTTTGGGGACGCGCCTTTTTTTGCGCCGTGTTTCGCTTTCCCGCGTCGCGCCTTCCTCGCGCCCTGTCGCCAAGATGGCCTTCTCGCGGAGGCTTCGCGGCGACGCTCCTTTGTCTGGAATCTGTCGCGGTCCGGCCAGGACAGGCACCGACACTTTTGTCCGCTGCTTCATTTTTGTGTTTGTCGATTGTGGGCAACGCGCTGCGCCAACTCGGACTGAATCTTTGTAAATCTTGTACAATCAGTATGTTATGTTGTTTGTCTGTTTTGGCACGGCCGTTGCCCTAGGCAGAGTCAGGCACGCAACGCACGCCACAACTCTCACATCAAGGAGCACAATCATGAGGAAGATCGCAATTTACGGCAAAGGCGGCATCGGCAAGTCCACCACCACGCAGAATACCGTCGCCGGGCTGGCCGAGATGGGCAAGCAGGTCATGGTTGTCGGCTGCGACCCCAAGGCCGACTCCACCCGTTTGCTGCTGGGCGGCCTGGCCCAGAAGTCCGTTCTGGATACCCTGCGCGACGAAGGCGAGGACGTGGATTTGTCCGATATCCGCAAGGCCGGGTTCAAGGGCACCTGGTGCGTGGAATCCGGCGGACCGGAGCCGGGCGTGGGCTGCGCCGGTCGCGGCATCATCACCTCCATCAACATGCTCGAATCCCTGGGCGCCTACGAGGCGTCCGAAAAGCTCGACTACGCCTTTTACGACGTTCTGGGCGACGTGGTCTGCGGCGGATTCGCCATGCCCATCCGCGACGGCAAGGCCGAGGAAATCTACATTGTCTGTTCCGGCGAGATGATGGCCATGTATGCGGCCAACAACATCTGCAAGGGCATCATGAAATACGCCGAATCCGGCAGTGTTCGCTTGGGCGGATTGATCTGTAATTCCAGAAACGTGGATAATGAAAAAGAGATGATCGAGGAACTGGCCAAGAAAATCGGCACACAGATGATCTATTTCGTGCCCCGCGACAATGACGTGCAGCGCGCGGAAATCAACCGCATGACCGTCATCGAATGGAAGCCGGATGCGCCACAGGCCGATCACTACAGGAATCTGGCCAATAAAATCGATCAGAACGATATGTTCATCAAGCCAAAGCCGTTGCAAATCGAAGAACTTGAGAAGTTGCTCATGGATTTTGGCCTGCTCGAAGCAGTCTAAGAGTTGTCGTTCATCAACATGCACCCGAAAATACAGGAGAGAAAACATATGATCATGGTCAGAGCAATCGTCCGCCCCGAAAAATCCGATGACGTCCTGGCGGCCCTGATGGACGCCGGCTTCCCGGCGGTGACCAAATATTCCGTGGCCGGCCGCGGCAAGCAGCGCGGTATCAAGATTGGGGAAGTGACCTACGACGAGATTCCCAAAACCATGCTCATGAGCGTGGTGGGTGCGGCGGACAAGGATTTTGTCATCAGCGTGATCATGAAGGCCGCCCGCAGCGGCGCCAAGGGCGCGTTTGGCGACGGGAAGATTTTCGTCAGCGATGTCAGTGATGTCTACACCATCAGTTCCGGGATCTGCGACACCGCGTCCGAAGGAGTTGAGCCATGAAAGAAGTGATCGCGGTCATCCGCATGAACATGATGAACAAGACCAA
>RZYB01000173.1 GCA_009930495.1 Deltaproteobacteria bacterium | reverse complement strand
TGGCATCGGCATGAGCAAGGTCCATACCACGGACGAATTCATCACCGTGGCCAGTCTGGAGCAATCCGCCCGCCTGACGGCTGAATTGATGCGCAGCGAATAAACTCAAAGAACCACGCAAGAATGGGCGGTCCACCGGGCCGCCCATTCTTGCGTGAGGACTGCAAAAAAAATTAGCGCAGTTTCTTGGCCAAAAGCTGATTGACCAACCCCGGATTGGCCTTGCCCTTGGATTTCTTCATGACCTGTCCGACAAAAAAGCCGGTCAATTTCTTGTCTCCGCCGCGAAAGCGCTCCATCTCGGCCGGATTTTCGGCGACAACCTCGTCCACGAGGGCCTCGATGGCCGACGTGTCGGAAATCTGAATCAGCCCCTTGGCCTTGACATGGGCTTCGGGATCGCCGCCTGTTTCAAACAGCTCCTTGAACACATTCTTGGCGATGCTGCCGCTGATGGTTCCGGCATCGACCAGCTTGACCAGACGCGCCAATTCCTCGGGCAGAATCCGACACGCGGCCAAGCTCTCCCCGCGATCATTCAACTCGCGCAGCACCTCGCCCATGATCCAGTTGGACATTTTTTTCGGCTCGCCGCCCGCGGCCACGGCGGCCTCGAAGTAATCGGCCACATCCTTTTCGGCCGTGAGCACCTCGGCGTCGTACCGTGGCAGGCCCAAATCATCGCAAAAACGAGCCAAACGGGCCTTGGGCAGTTCCGGCAGATCGGCCCGCCATTTTTCCATCCAGGCGTCTTCGATAACCAAGGGCACCAAATCCGGATCAGGAAAATAGCGATAGTCATGAGCCTCTTCCTTGCCGCGCATGGACCGGGTTTCGCCCTTGGCCGCGTCAAAAAGCCGCGTTTCCTGCACGACCACATCACCGTCCTCGATGACGTCGATCTGGCGCTGGACCTCATAATCAATGGCCCGCTGGATGTTGCGGAAAGAGTTCATGTTCTTGAGCTCCGCGCGCGTGCCGAACTCCTCCTGGCCCCAGGGCCGGATGGAGACATTGGCATCGCAGCGAAAACTGCCCTCCTCCAGGTTGCCGTCACAAATGCCCAGATAAAGCAAAATCGCCCGCAGACTCTTCAGATAGGCCACGGCTTCCTCGGCCGAACGCATGTCTGGCTCACTGACAATTTCAATGAGCGGCGTCCCGGCACGGTTCAAATCCACATAGGACGCATTGTCCGTGCTCGAATGGATATTTTTGCCGGCATCATTTTCCATGTGGATACGGGTGATGCCGATGCGTTTTTCGCCCTTGTCCGTATGGATCATGATGTGACCGTGCTCGGCCACGGGCAGATCGAACTGCGAAATCTGGTAGCCCATGGGCAGATCGGGATAAAAATAGTTCTTGCGGGCAAAAATGGACTTTTTATTGACACGGCAATCCACGGCCATGGCCATCTTGACCGCGTACTCCACGGCCGTGGCATTCAATACGGGCAGAGTGCCGGGCATGCCCGTGCAGACCGGGCAGGTGTTCTCGTTGGGCGCGGCCCCGAACTGGGTTGAACAGGAACAGAATATCTTGCTCTTGGTTTTGAGCTGGGCATGGACTTCCAGGCCGATAACCACTTCATAATCACGCATGCGCCCTCCCCGCCGCGTTCAGACCCGAGTCCGGCCAGCGGCGTACAGTTCCGGATTCAGGGCCGGATCGTTATACATTTTGCACTGAAAATAAATTTTTGGAGACTTGGCCCCGGATGCGTACTCGTCCACCAAGTCCAGGATGGCGCGGAACAGGTCGCGGTGTTGCTCTTCCAAAACGGCCAATTTGGAACGACACAAGCTCACATGCGCCGGATCCACATCGGTCCGCGCGGTTTGTTCGGCCATGTGGAAAATCTTGAGGCTCAGGATGGACAGCCGGTCCAGGGCCGCGCCCAAGGTCTCGGTGTTGAAACGCCGTCCGGCCTCGTCCAGGTTCTGTTGCGCAGGAAACGAGGCAATGGCCGCGACCAGCCAGGCATCGACCTGTTCCATCAAATCATTGCGCTGCTGATTGAGGCCATCGATTTCCCGTTTGCACGCGGTGATTACGCCGTCATCGACGTCACGCCGCCGCGCCCGATCCTCAACATGCCACAACAAAAAATTCCGCAGGTGCTGACGCAAAATCAACTCGACCAAGCCCGTGTCCCCGGGATTCAAATCCGCGCCGGGCTCGGTTGCGTGCCACAACGCCACGCGATCCATCTGGGCGGTCCAGGCGGTCTGCAACAGGTGCTTAAGCACGGCGGGTGAAAGGGAATCCATGACCGTCCTATTTTTTGAGCAGAAGAAACACGCGGCCGTGATTCTGAAGATGGCCGGCCAAAAATTCGGCATCCAGGCCCGCGCCGCAAAACAAATCCAGACGGCTGCCCTTAATGGCGCCGCCCCGATCCTGGGGCAGACCCAATAGCGAGGTCCGCTCGGACGCGCCCCGGGGGCGCGGCAGGTCGAGTTCCATGGCCAGCACGGTTCCCAACGGCAGAAAGGCAGAATCTGTAGCCAGGCTGACCATCGGCGTCAATGTTTGCCCCATGGAGCCCAGCGGGCCGAAATCGGCCAAGCGGAAAAAAACATAGCTGGGGTTGGTGTTCATCAGATTTTGGGCCTCGTCCGGATGGGCGTACAAATAGGCGCGCAGCCGCTGCATGGACATGTCCTGGCGCGCGATGAGCCCGCGCTCGATCATGACCTTGCCCAGGGAAACATAGTCCCAGCCGTTCTTGCCGGCATAGAGGATGTGTCGGACCGTTCCGTCGGGCAAACGCAACCGGCCCGAACCCTGGACCTGCAAAAAAAAGACATCGACCCGGCTTTTGGTCCAGGCGATGGGTGCGTCCGTGGCGTCGAGCGCCCCGGCAGAGTCAATCTCGGCACGGGAATAAAACGGGGCGATGGCACTGCCCTCGATCCGGTAGAAAAGAGTCTGGCCGGCCCAGCGTGGATGAAACGCCCCCAGATCCGCGCTTTTCAAACCCTTGGGCAGCCCAAAAATGGGCACCGGATAGGCCGGGCCCGGCACCAGGGAGGCCTCGATTTCCGGCTCGTAATAGCCCGTGACCAACGGTTCTGGCTGGACTTCGCGCCACGTGAAATCGCGGGTCAGCACATCGGGATCAGTCTGCAAGCGCGGCAAAATATCGCGCAGATGCTCCAGGGTGGCGCGCAGATCGGCCCAGGTGCACTCCGGAACACCGGCAAAGGGTCTGGCCATGGGATTTTGAGCGCGGACATGAACCAGACTGGCGGCAATCGCCCGATTCAAGGCCGGGGGATCGGTCCGGGCCAGCTGCGTGACCAGGCCCCGGGGAGGCTCCGTGACCATCAAATTCGGCGCCTTGCCCGGTCCGGCGCACGCCGTCAGACCAAGGCAGCACAGCAACACCAGGGCCGCGAGTCTCACAAGCTCCGGCCCTTGTCCGGGATGCGGGCGTCGAAATACTTGCCCACGCCATATTCCATGCGCCGGAAAAAACGCTTGGGATCCGGGCCGATGATCTGCATTTCCGGATGGGTTTTCTGCATGTCCAGGGCAATATGCATTTCCTTGGTGCACCCCGTGGAAAAGGTCGCGTCCTTGCCATGCCACTCGGCCGGCACCGCCTCGCCCATGAGTTCGAAACTGGTCTCGATGTCACCGACGCTCTGAAAACGCCAGACATTGATGAATCCGCTACGCTGCACCCGCTCCCACATGTACATCAAATCATCGCCATCCATCCCATCCACGAAATGCTCGGCCGGATTGATGATCAACAGATTGGCGTGCTTGCTCCGCAAATACTCGACAAACGTGCTGACCACCTTCAGAGCCAGCGTGGTCTGACCAGGAATGCTGCCGATGATCGCGCTGTAAAACATGACCTGCTTGCCCTGACCCTGGGCATGGCGCATGCGGGCGATAATGGTGTCGGCATGGCCCACGACCTGGCTTTCGGTGATCTTGTTGACACGCGACGACTTGCCCTTGAAGCAAATCCGGTCCTGGCCGGCTCCATCGCGGTACAGGCACAGGATATCCCGGGTAAACAAATGGGAGTTCATGATCAAACGCCGATAATTTGCAAAGCCCTTGGCAATGACCAAGTCAGCTTCCTTCCAAGCACGGGCGAATGTCACGTTGGTCCGCCACAGATTGAGGCGTTCGCGGGTGCCGTCGGAAATGACCATGAGCGGGTTCTCGCGCTGGGCCCGAAGCAGCTCGTTCTTGGTCATGCGGCTGTTTTCGACGAATTGGGCCTCGCCCAGGGCCTCGTTCAGGGCCGTGTCGTGCTCGGCATCCCAAAACACCGGTTGGTCCAGGGAAAACCCTTCCTTGAAGGCCAAAATGACCTTATGCCCCAGACGCAACAAGACCCTGATAAAGCGCAGGTCAAAAATGATCTCGCCGCTGCTCTCGGGCAAAAACAAAATCTTGAGCTGCCCCTGCCCGCTGTCCGGTCCCATGACCTTGTCCATGAGCGAGGTAAACTCGGGCCAGGGGGCGCCGATCCGGTCCAAAAAGGCGGGATCCTCCCGGACCAGGGCCGGTGTTTCCCAAATGGCCGAGGACAAGGACAACCGGCACAGACGGGACAGTTCCAACAAGTCGAGTTGCCAGCGCAGATACTCGATGGAGGTGCACCCCATTGTCGTGTCCGGGCAGGAATACAGACAGCGGCTCATGGCCGGGCTGTTCATGAAGTCGAGGGCGCGCCGGTTGTAGAGGCGCTTTTCCTCGCGTTGCGGATCGTGGACCCCGCTCATGGCCATGAAGATGGTCAAAAGCTGCTTGAGCAGACGGGAAGGAATCAAAAACGGAGCATGCAGGACCTGGCTGAGCTTGTGTCGGGAAAGGGCGAAAATTTTACGCCGCGTATAACGATCCGTGATATTGATGTGCACCAGATGCACCAAAAGCCGCCACTTTTCCCGATACTCAAACTTCAGGGTGGACGAAAGGCGGGACTGGAGCAGGTTTTCGAACATCTCGTCGGAACAGGGCACAAAGACCTGGTCGTCATCCACGTCGACCATGAAACGCAGCTGTTCCTGCTGGGCGTTCTCGGCCGGGTTGACGTTGGGCTCGATGTTGTTCTCGGTCATGAAATGCAGCAACCAGGCGTCAAGATAGGGGTCCTGGCCATACCGCAGCTCCCGGACCGATGAAAAATTGGGCAGTTTGGGCATCAGCTCTCCCGGAT
>RZYB01000172.1 GCA_009930495.1 Deltaproteobacteria bacterium | reverse complement strand
TGGAAATGTGCGTGCCGTTGTTGGCCAGACATGTGTTGGAGGTATTGGGCAGCACGACCAGATTGCGGGTCAGGATGCCGGATTCGCGCAGCTTGGCCAAGGTGTTCAGCTGACTGCGGGACAGCGTGCGGTGGCACAGCCCCATGTACTCCTTCTTGGCCTCGCCCCGGTCCCAGCCGGACAGGCAGGGATTCATGAACAGTTCGCGGTAGAAGGCATCGGGAATGATCTCGTTAAGCTGCTTCTGCCTGGCCGGAGGCAGGGGCGCGAAATAGACCACGGCCCGTTGGCCGCGTTCGAGAAGGCCAAAAGCCTCGTTGGCGTGATCGGCCAGAAGCTGACAGAGCAAAAAACGCTGGCTGGTTTCGCGGGCAATGCCCTTGCCGCCCGCAAATCCGACGCCAAACGGCGCGGGATAGAAGGAAAACGTCTCGGGCGAGGTGTTGTCGTTGGAGAAATGCTCCAGATAGCCCTCGCCCAGAACGCGAACCTGTTCCGGCACGCCCTGGCCACCAATAAGGTCGGCCAAAGCCAATTTGAGCAAATAGCTGATGGGCACGCGCAGATGCTCTTCCCCATCGATGACGCGAAAGAAATCGGCCCGGTCCTGGCGCGGGCCGGCAGCCGGATTGGCCTTGTCCGCCAGCAAATCCCGCTCCAGCATGGCGCGGGCGTGGACGTTCAGCCGGGCCAGGGGAAAACGGATCCAACTGTTCTCCCAGACCTCGGACGTTTCCAGATAACGGTCCAGCTCGCGCAGGGTCCGCCCGGACGTGTCACCACTAGCGGCCCGGCGGACCATGTCATGGTAAAAACTCGACTCCTGAATGGTCCGAGGCAAATCCACGGCGTCCCGCTCGCCGATGACCGCGACCTGCAACTCGTTCTCGCTTCCGGCCGTGGCGTCGTCGGGCGTGAACGGCAGCCGCTCGGCGGCATGCCCACTCCAGGGGCCATCCAACTCCAACAGCCTCGCCATGTTTATGGACAGATCCATGTCCGCTGTTTCCCGTTTTGTATCGTACAGCATCGCACCCACCTTGTTGCCCACCCTTGACCACGCCTTGGTGAAAACGGTGCGGAGACTCGGCGACGATTCCGTGACGAAATCCAGATCCTCCCAATTCCGCGTCACGCCACGGTCACAAAAAATCCCCACCGCGAAGAAACGCGACGGGGATAACGGGCGTGACAATCCATCCCGGCGGCGGCAACAAAACGCCCCGAACTCACCCCGAAACACGGCCTGGTTTCTGATCAGGACGCGGGCCAAAACCATGCCGAGACGGTATTCCGCGAGGATCGCTCATGAGCATGTCGCGGCAAAATCCGCCGGGCGGGCGAAGTCCTGGGAAAACCGCGCCAGACGTTCGGGACGTGGGGGCTTGGTGCCGTCGAACATGCCGCAGGCCAGGTAATAGCGCAGGTCCGTCAGCCAGGTCGTGAACGCGCCGGGACGGGACGAGAATTTCCGCGCCACGGCCAACGGGCTGGCCAAGATCGTGCCCAGGGGCCCGAAAAGCTCGGACGGGTCGCGAAAACATTCCCAGTCGCAGCGCCGGCAGCTCGGCGTATCCCGTGGTAATTCCGGCAGGGCCCAAAACGGTCCCAAATCCTCGGCGCCCCGATAGCCACACGGGTAGGCATGGCCACGGTGGGCATCGACGAAAAAGAAATCCACCCCGCCCCGGCAGGCATAGGCCTGCTCGGCGCCGCCCCTGGCCTGGGCGATAAGCGCGTCCAGGGAGGACAAGGGCGTGAAAATCCGAAGCCGGGACCGAAACCGGGGAATCACCTCGCGCAGGGCTTCGAACATGGCCACTCTCTCGGCCGCGTCAAAACGGATGAACGGGTCCGAGGACGACGCCGCGTACACCGGATCGTCCTCGCTCATGGGGTAGCAACAGTTGGCCATCGTGAAGCCCAGCTCCTCGGCATGGGAAAAGTACCGGGAAAAGGCCTCGACAAATCCCAGGCGAAACGCCTGGGCGTCAAACGGTCCGCTCAGGGCCGCGATGCGTCCGCCGCACAGCCGATTGATGCCAAGATTGACCGAGGGAAACAAGCCGCACTGGTGAAAACACGGCAAGGCCTTGGCCATGCCCCGCACCACGCCGGGCAGGCCCCGGTTTTTTTCGTGGATATCGGGATCGCACGAGTCCAGACTGATCCACAAATTCCGCAACCCGCATTCCAGCAGTTCATCGGCCATGCGGCGCATCCTGTCGCGAAAATCCGGCTCCTCGTGACGCTGAAAGACAAACCCGTTCGTGCCGGTCCGGATATACGGCAGGCCAAGCGTCTTGGCCGCCCGGATCATGGCCTTCAGGCGCTGGTAATCGAGGAGGGGCTCTCCCCCGGTGAAGGACACGGTCTGCATGTTTAGTCGGACGGCGGCCCGCAGAATCTGTTCGACCGTGTCCACGTCAAGACTGTGCCGCGCGCCGGCGTGGTCCACGCGCATGCCGCATTGGACGCACCGCGCGTTGCACCGCGAGGTGATCTGGATCACGGCCTGTCCGGGCAGACGGCCTCGGAGCAGGCTACGACAGGTTGAAAAAAAACGCATGCGTTCCTCCTTGGTGGATGGCGACAACCAAGCATCGCTCCACGGATACGCGATGCGCCTCCAAACCCTTTGAACACGGGAAGCCCACTTATACCACGACGCCCGTCACGGTACGCAGGGACGCACCAAACTACCCCCCCACCGTGACCGACAGGCCGCAAAAAAACGACAACAACGTGACAGGGCAACCGACGACAATCACGATCCCAGGCCGCGCCAAGCCCACGGGCCGTCGCCTGGACGCCACCGGCAAGGCGGGCCGTGTTACACATCCGAGGCAATCCCGCCCAGGCATTGACCAACGCCACCGGTCGTGGCCATGCTTCGGGAAACATCTCCAAAGGAGGAACTATGTCCGAAAAAAAGAAACTCGTGGAACTGAACGAAACCCGGCTGACCTACATGGCCGGCGTGTTGCTCAAGGATGTGGCGGACGCCCTTTCGCGGCGGGAATTCGTGTTTGAAACGGCCGATGGCCCGGTGACCATGACCCTGCCCAAGGAAGTGGATCTGGAATACCAGGCCAAGCAGAAAACCAAGGATGGGGAAACCAAGACCTCGCTGGAAATCGAAATCAGCTGGAAATCCTAACCGACTGTTGAAGAATTCAAAATTCGCGGGCCGTTCAAAAATGGTGGGCTGCAAGGAAACGAAATAATCCAGGATGCGCGGTGTATCGCGCATACGGAAGCGGTCTGGATTTTTCGCCGACGCGGCAGCTCGCCGTTTTTCAACGGTCTGCGTCCCCGGCCCGGGGCCGAGGGGCGTCATTGCACCGCGCGCGCAGAGCCGCTCCCGCCTTGAAACGGATCCGCGCCCGGGCCGGAATGGCGATGCGCTCCCCGGTGCGCGGGTTCCGACCGGCGCGCGCCGGCCGGATCGCCACGAAAAACGTGCCAAGCCCAGGCAATACCACCCGCTCCCCGGCCACGAGGGCGTCCCGGACCACGTCCAGCACCACCTTGATCTCGGGCGCCACGGCCATGCGCCGGGCACGACCGCGCGCCATGGACGAGCCTTCAAGCGCCGGGGCCGGCCCGGCCAGGCCCGGCGCTTCTTCAACGCCGACCACGGGCCCAACCGCGAGCCGATCGTCAAGCGCGGGAGACTCCACGTCAGGCTCGTTCAAAAATTCATTTTTTTTTTGCTTCGAGTTCCGACTCGGGAAACACGACTTCCGGGTTGGACAGCGGCACGGTCATGGGTTGCAGGCGGTTCGGAATCCAGGACAGTTTGAGCTCCACCTTCTCCCGGTCGCTTTTCCGCTTGATTTCCATCTCGGTTTCAATGGCGTCCGAGGGCCGGAGCAAGAGCGGATGCTCCTCGTCGTCGAGGATGATCGTTCCCTGTCGCAGGCCGCCGATCAAGGATTCCAGATACGCGACCAGGGCGTCGCGGGTCAGGACGCGCTTGGATTTGACTTTGTCTTTACCCATGGTGACTCCTTGCTATGTCCCGGCCAGGGAAACGAGGGTCTGGCACAGGAGATGGGGTTGGACGCGACCGTCGGCCGGATCGACCAGCGGCGTGCGGATGACCTGGATACCCATGGTCGCCAGCTCGCGCTCCAGTTGGCGCGGACCGGGGTATACGGTGTTGGTATCAAGCAGGACGAAATTTAGGATGTCGCCGATGGCGATGGCGTCCGGCGCGTCCTGGCGCAGGTGGCGCAGCAGGACGCGGACCTGTCCGATCAGATCCAGGCCGATGGCTTCCGGATCCGGCCCAGGGTTGGGGATAAAGACCTTGGGACAGGGTGTCTGGCTTACGGCCTGTCCGATTCCGGCCGGGAGCAGATTGGCGACAAGGGAACTGTAAAAGCTGCCGATGGGATAGCAGATCAGGTCCGAGGACGTGATGGCCGCGCGGATTTTGTCCCGGACGGCCGGGCGCGCGCAGCTGCCGCGCCGGGCGGGATCGGTCAGGCTCAATTCCCGGATGGGCACGGACAGGGGCGGGGTTTCCTTGCCGGTGATGAGATGCTGGCCGACGATTTCCGCGCCGTTTTCGAGCACGGCCCGCAGCTGCAAATCCGCGTTGATCACCAGCCGCACCTGTCCCCGGACCTGGACCAGTTTGGAATAGATGTAGACGATGGGATCGATATGACGACGGTTTTCCAGATATCCGGCGGTCAGGATCAGATTGCCGATGCTGGCCCCGCGCAGGTCGAAATCCGCCGTGATGCTTTTTTCAAAGAGTTGCAGATGGTGGCGGATGATCTTGCGCATGGGGTCCAAGACCCGCGCGATAAGCGGATGGCTGCCGCCGACCAGGGCCTGCAACTCGGTTTGCAGCTGCTCCGGACTGGCTGTTTTGGGCAGGCGGTGGGCGAAGAGATCATAAATTTCCGGAAAGCCATGCAGGGAGCGGTCGGCCAGGGCCATGAGCCGGCTGCGCATGTCGCCCACGGCCGGCATGCCGAAATACTGGCGCAGCACGGCCGAACTGCCGCCGGAATCAAAGGGCGTGACCAGGTGGGTGGAATTGTGGGTGTACCCCACCAGGGCCTGACTGGTCTCCCTGAGGGCCGTGCCGCCGGTGAAAAACAGGATGCGCGGCCCCAGGTCCGGACCGCGTTGGGCCCTGGCCACGCGGATCGGGTCGGGCACGGTGATGGCGCGGGTGACGCGAATGGGCGTTTTGGTCATGC
>RZYB01000171.1 GCA_009930495.1 Deltaproteobacteria bacterium | reverse complement strand
TGGTTCGCAACCAAAGGAACCCCAACCTGGTCGCCCGCCTGTTCGAACACCCCCGTGTCCGCTATGCAGCTGTATAACTATTATATTGCCGGATTAATAGTATCCTGGACAGCCGGTCGTGACGGGTTGTTGTTGGATGTATTTTATTGGCGGGCATAATGGATTTCGTGATCCACGCCGCTTGCCCGGCGTTGCAGGCATAAAAAAGAGGCGCGAACTCCAACTCGCATCTCTCCCTAGGCACTGGCATGCCCATACCGAAACACAAAGCTGAAGCCGCGCCCATACGGGCGCGTCTTCGCTCAGGTCGTCTCGGTATAAAAACTGCCAGTTTTTGGGAGAAACGATACTGCGCGTTAACGCATTAAATTGTCTAGATGGCTATAGATCCTTCTCTTCCTCTTGCTTTGGAATGCGGATTGCTTGCATTCCGATGTTGCTAGGATACCTCGCTCACCCTACCCGAATCCAGCCCAATCGCCGTCTCTTCCAAAACCCCCGTACGACTGATAAAAACGCTCGCCAAACGGAAATAATCGCGAGAGAATGACAGGCCAGTTCACTGGGTAAGAGATGGGCAATGGAAAGTGCATAGCCTGTAGATGCATCAAAGGAGGAAGATGATGAAGACTCGAACCCAAAATGTCGTTTGGCTGATCGCGCTTTGCTTCTCGCTCATCTGTCTGCACTCATATGCAGGGGACACCGCTGCCTTGTCTGCGGAAGATGAACGCGCTTACTCGGTGGCGCATACTTCTTGGCAACGCATGACGGATGTGAATGCGGAAGTCGGACTGCCGTCTTTCGGCGAAGAGCCCAGGCGAGAGGAATTCGTTGGATTCTCCGCGTCACAAAAGGCAGAGGCCGAAGACGCGGCGACAGCGGCGAAGGCCGCAAAAGAGAGATGGCAGCAGAAAATCGAGGCCGCGCAACCCATCCTGCGCGATTTGAATCGCCCTAATGCGGCTGAACCTACCGACTACCGATCAACAGTTGCCAAACAGGAAAAAAACCGCCTGTTGAGCGTGGCCGATGAACGCTGGGCCAAGCGGGACGAGGTGGAGTGCAAGTTGGATGAGATTGCAGCCCGTCTCGAAGTCGAAAGGAAAACCCTTATTGGGAAGGATCAATATGCGGTGCTGGCTGGCGAGTTGGGCGGTGAGCCCGTTTGGATCGTTAGCCAAAACCAGATTGCCGCCGCATCCATCAGCGCAGACGAGCTCTGGCCAACAAATCTGACGCCTTGGGCATCTGCAAGCACGGGCCTAGGCCTCACCGGGACCAATATCGTGCTCGGCATGTGGGAAGTGGACGGGGCCGTCCGCGAATCGCATGTTGAGTTCCAAAGCCGAGTCGTTCAAATGGACCAGAACGCCACCAATCCCGTTCCGCTAAACTATCACGCAACGGGCGTTGCGGGGACCATGGCCGCCGGAGGTGTCAGCTACTTTGGTTCGTATTACGGCCACGCCATGCGCGGCGTAGCCTATCAAGCCAATGTCGATGCGTTTGACATCAATTATTTCAGTTCCGAACTTCCAGATGCGGCAGCGGGGACGACCAATGAGTCGGGCTTGAGACTGTCCAACCACTCATGGAGTCTAGCCAACGGCTGGAGGTTGCAGGATGAACCGGTTTCAAATGCATGGGTATGGCGGGGGCCTTATGGCTTAGCAGAAGATCCGAAATTCGGTTTGTACACGCCTATACTTGATGACGGAACGGGCTGCGAAGATCTCGACGAATTTCTCAATGCCAGCGCCACAAGGCACCTGTTGATCTATTCCGCCGGCAATGACCGATTATCCGGCCCTGGTATTGCCACAAACTATTATATAAAAAGCGGAACCAACTGGGTTCACATCACGAACCCGGCAGCCAATGAGCGCGACTGGAGAAATGGAGATGGCGACACCTACGGGTTCGACACGATGGCGGCGCCTGGGACCGCAAAGAATGTGCTGACCGTCGGCTCGGTACTCGATGTATACCATATGATTGATTCCTATGCTTACTTGGGCTACGCCTCTAACTCTCCCATGGCATTGTCCGGATTTAGCGCTTGCGGCCCGACCGACGACGGACGAATCAAGCCGGATGTGGTCGCTGTGGGTGAAAGACATCCGGAGTTGAGACCCTTCAACCTTGTCACTCCGGACTCGGACGGCGACAGCGATTGGCAATATCAGCAGGGCACCAGTTTTGCCGCGCCGGGTGTGACCGCTGGTCTCGCTTTGCCGCTGCAAAGACGCGGACAGATATTCCCGAGTCTGAATACTGAAGTTGACGATTATCGAGGCTCGACTCTGAAAGCTCTCGCCATTCATGCTGCCGATGATCTCTGGAACGCCGGGCCCGACTATCTGACGGGCTGGGGACTTTATAACTGCGTTTCGGCGGTTCGCCAAATTGAACTCGACGCCGCCGACGGACGCGGCACCCATATCAAGGAAATCGAGCTGGCTGTCGGCGAAACAAATTCCTGGCTGGTCATGCTGGATGGCTCCCCTTTCAAACTCACAG
Source organism: Deltaproteobacteria bacterium (assembly GCA_009930495.1). Taxonomy (NCBI): domain Bacteria; kingdom Pseudomonadati; phylum Myxococcota; class Myxococcia; species Deltaproteobacteria bacterium. The sequence goes on along the minus strand of RZYB01000171.1, from coordinate 2,741 downwards.
GAGTTTGGAGCGATCCGCCTGGTGTCCCGTCCACAAATGTCACCATCGATCCGACCACGCCCATGCTGGTGCACAACATCGACCTGCGCGTGGAGACGGTAGACGGCTCGCAAACCTTCCTGCCTTGGGTGTTGAATCCCGACCTCACGAACAAAACCGAAGCGGCCAGAGCCGCGGCCGCGACAACGGGCTATGATGATCGCAACAATATCGAGCAGGTCGTGATTGCCGCTCCGGCTACGGGAATCTATCGCATTGTCGTCGTCCATTCAGGCGGACTGCCTAGCGGGCCAACACCCACCAACCAATGGGTGTCCGTTTTGACTTCCGGCGATACCCCGCTCCCGCCAAAGATCACCCACATCGAACGCTCGCTTTCCACCAATCAATTTCTGGTCGAGTTTGAATGCGGACCCGGCGAATACCTGCACCTTGAAACCACCACGAATCTCCTGACAGACGGTTCTTGGGCGACGGTGGGAATGCTGATCACTGAGTCGTGGAGCAACGCCATCCTGCCGGAATTCGATGTGGATGTTCGTTATTGGCGGCTCCGCCGGGAAACGGGAGAGTGACCATGAAAACCCCGGCGCGGCTGATTGGTGTTCTTGCACTTGCCCTGTCGGCGGCAACGCCGTGCCGGGGAATTGTCGCGGTCACTTGGCTGGCCGAGCCAATTGTCCTTTGGATTGATGGAAGCGGGCAATGGACGCAACGCGAGCGGCTGGACCTGAACGGCGATGGTTTTACCGACTATCTCTTCGGAGCGAATCCCGCATCGGTTGGAGTCAGGTCTGAAAGCGGCAACCAATATATGGTTCGGCCTACCGGTGGAAACGATATTGGCGGGCCGATGGAGCCACTTCCCAGCGGATTCGAGATCGGCCCTAACAGTGGAGAGGACGGATTGGACTGGTTTGGTGAAAATGGAGAGTTCAACAGTCTGATCATCTGCATGGAAGGCTCTGGGGGGTATACCTGCGTCGGGGGGTTCCCGCGTTCCTACATGGGCATCGAATTCGACATCGCTGGAAACACCCATTATGGATGGATCGATTTGTTTGCGTCGTCTGACAGTCCCTATGCCGAAATCTACGGTTGGGGTTACGAGACCGATCCAGGCGTCGGCATTCTTGCGGGTGCGGGAGCCGTCCCGGAGCCTGCCACCTCCGCCCTGCTGGCAGCCGGGGGTCTCTTTCTGGCCCTGCGGCGTAAATGGTGATGAACTGCGCCGTGCACAGCTTCTTAGCATTGTCGATAGTATGCGGCGTGTTGGCTTTCGGCCCCGGCGCAAGCGCGTTCCCGAGCATCGTATGGTCGGGAATACAGGACATCGACACCGGCTATTTGCCAATGGATTTGAATCAGGATTCCATTGTCGATTTTCTGTACACATTCAATTTGATGGCGGAATTCTCTGTGACATCACAGGGCGCAAATCAGGCCGGGGGTCCGTTGTCCGCCGGAACCGTGATCGATCAATCGCTTTCGGACTATTGGCAAGGCGGTTCGCAGACAATGGTGCAATGGATAAGGCTGCTTGACGACAATACGGTGAGTTCCGGGCCGTGGGCTGGAATTGAAAATGGCTATATGGGGCTGGAATTCGAGGCGGATGGGCAGACATACTACGGATGGGCGCGAATCACGGCGGATTATGACGATATCTATGTGGTCATCCATGAATGGGCATATGAATCAACCCCGGGCATCAGCATCTCCGCCGGGGCAACCGGAGTGATACCGGAACAGGCGACAGTCACGCTGATATGCATTGGCGGATTCGGCCTTGTTATTTGTAGGCGGCGCAGAACCAACATGTAAGCTGTTCTTACAACGAGGTTTTCCATACTATGGAAAATATTTTGTCGAATAATCCACGCAATGGAAAAACTTTTCGCCGTTTTTCCACACAATGGAAAGAATTTGTCCACACTGTGGAAAACTCGGTTTTAGGGCTGTTTTCGGGGGTTTTAGGCTGCTCGCTCGGGGCTGTTGAGCGGAGCACGCGGCGCCCCATGTGAGTCGTAGAGCGCGCCCGACCGAGTGGCCGAGAAAACGGCGCCCGCCGAAGGCGGGCAGCGCCCTCAGCCGCAGCCGCCTCGGGTGCGGCGTAGGGCGCGGCCGTTTTCTGGCCGCGAGGTCGGGGGTTCTACGCGCTCTCAGGCGAAACGGGGGCGCTGCGTGCGCAGCGAGGATCTACTCAGGGGGCTGTTAAAAATTCCTAGAGGATTGAGAGACCATGCCGCGGAGCGCCCATCGGGCGCGACCCCAGTCCCGAACGCGTCCGCGCGGTCGGGACGGTGCCGGGCGCGGTCCAGAGTCCGCGCCTGGCAGGTAGGCCGCCGAAAAGCAAGTGGCCCCGAGTTTCACGCGTAGCGGGACACTCGGGGCGAGTTGCAGGCGGCCTTGCAGCGCCTTTCGAGGCCATTTTTTGGGTGAAATGAAGGCGCGGGGGGCATTTTTAGCCCCCAAAGCGCCGAAATGAGCCCGAAAAATGGCCTGGAAAGGCGCGGACGGACAAGCGGCGTTGGAAATCCGCCGTCAGGCGGATTTGAACGACGCGCGTAAGCGAGGGCGTAGCCCGAGCGCGGATCGGAGGCGGGGTTGGGCTCGCGGCGGGCTGCCGCGTACCGCATCTCCGCGCGCGCCCCCACCCGAAGCCCGCAGACCTCTGAGGATGTCCGTCAATCATATTTCTGATCTTTTCAAGCCTCCCGGGCAGGCGCGGCGAGGAGCGC
>RZYB01000170.1 GCA_009930495.1 Deltaproteobacteria bacterium | reverse complement strand
CAACCACAAGGACGACGTCACCCCGGACGGCTCCCTCAAGGAACTGGTCGGCAAGGCAGATCAGGTCTACCACGGCGCCAGCCTGACCTTCACCGTCAAATAACCCTGTTCATGACGCCTGGTCCGGACCGCCCCAAGCGGCCGGGCCGGGCGCACCCGCCTCTAGCAGCCCGCAATCATCCGAACACGTCCGCAGCGGAGCACAGATGGTCACTGTCAGCACCGAACAATGGAAAACAGCATCCCCCGCTCTTAACCCATGGGAACCGGCGGTCGAGGAATGCCTGTTATGGCGAGAGTACCAGGTGCGCCCCGGAATGCGTCTCGCGGTCCAGAATGTGCGCGCCCTGCGGGAGTCTGTTTCATACAGCTTCATCGTGGAGGAAACAGCCCCGGTCAGCTTCATGTGCTTTGTCTCCGGCACGACACGCATCACGATGACCGATCGTAGCGGAACGCGCCACGACATCGAAAACAACGCCGGAGACTGTTCCCTGTGCCATCTGCCCGGTTCACGGGGGCAATCCTCGACCCATCCCGGAGCACCAATCCAGGCCGCGGGTCTGTTGGTCATGCCGGAATTTTTGCAAAAAGCGTCCACTCCGACAAAATTTTCCAACACACGAACACTCTTCACGGCCGAGACGGACGCCGTGTCCTTTCATTGGAAGGACAGTCTTCCGCCGCATGTGGCCCTGACCGTGCGGGAAATTGTGCACTGCCCGCTTGAAGGATCGCGGCGGCAGGTTTTCATGGAGTATAAAGCCATGGAACTGCTCTTCAGTCTGATGACGCTCCTGGATGAAAAAGGAACCGAACTCGGCGGCGTCACACCCGTTGAGCGGCACGCGGCCTTGGCGGCACGCGACACCATTCTTGCGTCCCTGGTCGAACCGCCGTCATTGCAGAAACTCGCCGGACGCGTGGGCCTTACCCACACCCGGCTGAACGCTGTTTTCCAACTTTTGTTCGGGACCACGGTTTTCCGTTTTCTCCGGGAAAAACGCCTTGAACGCGCCCGCCACCTTCTGGAAAAACCAGGCCAGGGCATTGCCGAAACAGCCTACGAATGCGGCTTTTCCAGTCCCAGCCATTTTACCCGCGCCTTTGCCATACGCTACGGCATGACCCCAAGTCGCTACCATGCGGAGTGCATGCCGCGCGTCCCGGGGCGCCCGCCCCTCGCCTGAACAGTTCCTGAACAGCAAAAATTCCTTCGCGAAATGCAAGAGGGAACCCCGACCGGGTGATACGGTCCTTCTCCATCTTATCTTCAGGAGGAAGGATTCATGAACGCACAAATTCGCATCGCCCTTTGCCTGCTGGGCCTGTACGCGGGAATGGCGGGCGCGCCGGGCCTTGTTTCGGCAGAGACCAACAGCACCCGCGCCCTGCCCACGGTCACGGTCACGGCGCAAAAAATCGAGCAAAGCGTCCAGGACGTACCGGGCACGGTCGCGGTCTTCTCGGACGAAACCCTTGCTGATCGCAACATCACGACATTTCACGAACTCGTCGAACACATCCCCAACGTGACGCTCAAAAAAAACAGCATCGAAAACGTCATTTCCATCCGCGGCGTATCCTCCTTTGGCACGTCGCTCTTCTCAACCACGGGGTTCTATGTGGACGGAGTCAACTACCCCATCCACCAGATGCAGGACATCGACCTTTTGGACATCGAACGCGTCGAAGTGCTCAAAGGACCACAGGGGACGCTGTACGGACGGAACTCGGAATCCGGCGTCGTCAACATCATCACGAAACAGCCCGGCAACGACCTGGGCGGCAAAATCTTCGGGGAGGTCGGATTCTGGGACGCCAACGGCGGCCAGCCGTTGTTTCGGGAAGGATTCGATCTGAATGTCCCGGTGGTCGAGGATGAGCTGGCCATTCGCTTTTCCGGCCAGCACGAGTACACGGACGGTTGGATGGAAAACGAGCACGAGGATACGGACGCGGCCCGCAAGCGGCATGTGAACGGCCGCATGGCCACCTTGTGGACACCAACGGACGAGCTGGACATCTCGCTGATTCTGGAAGGCGGCACGAAACGCGACGGTGCGGGATACTACCGCTTCAAAAGCGGGCCATTCGCCACGGACAGAAACAGCCTCGCCTGGGACGGTGACAACTTCAACGACGTGGACATGAACTCCCAGGCGCTGAAAATCGAGCATCGCGGCGATTTCATGACAGTGACCTCGGTCACCGGACGACACGATTACAGCCAGCACGTGGCCCAGGACATGGACATGAGCCCCCTGGACACAAACAGTTACGCCCGCATGGAATATGACGCGGAAATCATCAGCGAGGAGCTGCGCTTTGCCTCGGCCCCAAAAGAAAACACGATTTTCGACTGGCTGGTGGGCATGTACGGATACCGCGAGGACCTCGACATCGAAAACAATTACGCAGCCTACTCCCTGACGCCGGAACAGGACAACTGGGGGGCGGCCCTGTTCGCCCAGGGCACGTTTCATGTCATGGATCGTCTCCATCTCACGGCTGGCGGGCGTCTCGACCACACCCGCCTCGACGGGACAAAGGAAATCGCCGCGTACGGCGTCAGTCTCTCGGAGGATCTGTCCTATACGGAATTTCTGCCCAGCTTCAGCCTCGCCTTTGACCTGACCGACACGGACGTCATCTACGCCAAGGCAGCCAAAGGCTACCTCGCCGGGGGCTTCGACAATTATTTCGCCATGACGGAAGACGAATACACCTACGATCCGGAATACAGCTGGGCCTACGAACTTGGCCTGAAATCGATGCTGCTCGACAACACTCTGGCCCTGAACCTGGCCGCCTTTTACATCGACAGCCGCGACAAACAGGTCACGGAGTGGGGAGACAGCATCATGGACCGGTATATCCGCAACGCGGCCAAGGCCAGGACACACGGCGCGGAATTGGAAATGACCTACATGCCCCTGGCGGGCCTGACCCTGCGCGCTTCCGGCGGGTATCAGCACAGCGTCATCCAGGATTGGAAAATAGATGGGCCCGCGGGCTTCGATTATGACGGCAAAAAAACACCGGGATCTCCGGAATGGTCGTATTCACTCGGCGCGACGTATCGATGGGCATGGGGACTGGTCGCCGGCATGGATCTGGTAGGTATGAGTTCCTACTACACGGACACAGAAAACACCAACAAGGTCGATGGCCGCGCCGTCGTCAACGCCCGTATCGGATACGAAACCGAGGAGTTCGACGTCACGCTCTGGGCCAACAACCTCTTCGATGAGGACTATCTGGAAAATCAGTGGAGCTGGGGTGGCGATCTTGTGCAGCAGGGCGAGCCACGGGCCTGCGGCCTGCTTGTGACCTACAGATTCTAACCTTTGGGGCCGCCGGGAAAACCGGCGGCCCAAAGCCAAGGGAACGCATGGATAGCAAATCGTATCATCAGGGACTGGACGACACCCTGCGCTGCGTGCGCGGCGCCATCAGCGCGAAACTGCTGCTCTCCGCCCTGGAGCAGGACGTGTTCACGGACCTGGACACCCCCAAAAGCCTCGCGGCCATCTCGGCCCGCCACGGATGGCAAACGGCCGCCACGGAAAAATTCTGTGAAATACTCTCCCATCTCGGACTGGTCGTCATGCGGGCGGGGACGGTGCGGAACACCGAGCGGACCAGTCGTCTTTTCAGCAAACATTCGGAAGACAACATCGGTGCGTTTGTTCTTGAATCCTGCAGATGGTGCCTTCACCCCCTGGATGATCTGCCCCGTGTGCTGCGACAGGGGGCAAAACCACCCGAACACGAAACAAACCCGGAGGCGACCTGGCACGAACTCACGGCCAACGGAGCGGGCGTGGTGCTCGCCAGCGGCGGAGCAATCATGGCCGAGTATCTCGCGGCCCTGCCTGGGGCGCGGCGTTATCGGCGCATGCTCGATCTCGGCGGCGGACATGGCGGGTACGCCCTGCGCGCGGCCGAGGCCATGCCCTGGATGGAAGTCGATGTGCTGGATTTTCCCGCCGTGCTCCAGGTCGCGGAGCGGTTCCGTGAAAAAAGCCCGGCCAAGGACCGGGTTCGCATGCTGCCCGCGAACTATGTCACGGAGCCCATTCCGGGCGGCTACGATCTTGTCCTGGTCTCCGCGACCCTGAACTTCACCCTGGCCGACAACGCCACGCAAAACGTCATGGACAAAATCCACGCCGCCCTCAATCCCGGCGGCTTCTGCGTGAGCGTCCACGACGGCCCAGTTGACGAAAAACTGATGCCCGAATGGCCGTTTGAATGCCTTGTCACCGATCTGGTCACCGGAACACCCATGGCCATGCCAGCCGGCCTTGTCGCCGATACCATGTTCGCCAGCGGTTTTTCCCACGTCCGCACGGAGTATCTCCGCCTGAACGGCTCCCTCATGACCGTGGATATGGGGCGAAAATCCAACCTGTAAACACGGCCCGGCCCATAAAAAACCTTCCGTTCTTACAACGCTTGGTCCGGACCGCCCCAAGCGGCCGGGCCGGGCGCACCGGCCTCCGAATTCTGCCAAGACCACGCAAAATCCCTGCCCCCCCTCCCCCATCATGCCCACACACCTGTTCACGGGATTTCCGTCCATGCAACCGCATTGACCGGACCCGCGCCGCCCGGCTAGGGGACGCCCGAGCCCGGCGCGTCCCGACACCCCCCAACCCCAGAGGTCAAAAATAATGAGCGACACCCCCAAGTGCCCCCAATGCGGCTGCGACTACACCTACGAAAACGGCGCGCATTTTGTCTGCCCGGAATGCGGACACGAATGGTCCCCCAGCGCCACCCCGGCCGACGACGCGGATGAACGCATCGTCCGCGACGCCAACGGCAACGTGCTCAAGGACGGCGACACGGTCACCATCATCAAGGACCTGAAGGTCAAGGGCGCGTCGCAACCGCTGAAGGTGGGCACCAAGGTCAAGAATATCCGGCTTGTTGACGGCGATCACAACATCGACTGCAAAATCGACGGCTTTGGCGCCATGAAGCTCAAATCCGAATTCGTGAAAAAACTTTAGGCCACCCGACCGCCTGCCGGAAAAGACCGGCAGGCCACGCACCAGGTTTCGCGCCCTGGCCACCCCATGCTCCGCGCCACGCAGCCAAACATCCGGCACACTCCTCTCCTGGACGTGCTCACAAAATTATCTGGAGAGGGAGAAGTGGCTCAGTTCGTCTGAACGGCTCCCTCATGACCGTGGATGTGGGACGAAAATCCAACCTGTAAACACGGCCCGGACCATAAAAACCTTCCGTTCTCACGCCCTTCGCCCCG
>RZYB01000169.1 GCA_009930495.1 Deltaproteobacteria bacterium | reverse complement strand
CGACATGCAGGCGGGATTTGAGCTGCCCCAGGAGCAGGGCGATGAACATGGCCGGCAGGGCGTAATCCAGGCCGATGGGGCGGATGTCCGTGATCAGGGAACTGGCGGCCAGGCCCAAAACCGTGCCCCCGACCCAGGCGCTCTGGGCGATGATATTGATGCCGAAGGTTTCGGTCGGGTCCAGCTCGCCCTTGGCAAAGCGACCGACATGCAGGGCGAAGGTCTCGTCGGTCATCTGGGAGGCGAAGAGCCCCAATTTGGTTTTGCTCCAGGGCCGCAGATACGGGGCCAGGGCGGCGGACATGAGCAGATGGCGCAGATTGACGATGAAGGTCGTGGCCACGATGGTCAGGGGCGCGGCGGCCGAGGCGAACAGGCCCACGGCGATGAGCTGGGCCGACCCGGCGAAGACCAGGACGCTCATGAGCACCGTGTTCAGGCCGGAGAGGCCGGATTTTTGCGCCAACACCCCATATGCGAAGCCCACGGGCACATAGCCAAGGATGATGGGCAGGGTCTGGCGGAAGGCCGAGGCCAGGGGGGATTCGGCCCGCGCGGGTTGGGACATGCTCGTCGAATTCATAATCGATAATCTCCTTGGTCGCACCCTAGCCAGAAACTGTTTGCAGTACAGATACAGTTTGCATAAATTTCGACCATAACAGATTGGTGACGTCGTCTTGGCCGCGAACACGGGAGAAGGCATGGAAGAGTATCGGTATCGCCAGATCGAACAGCAGATCATGCAGCAGATTTCATCCGGCACCCTGGCCCCTGGTGCGCGCCTGCCATCCCTGCGCCATGTCGGCACGCGCAGCCGGGTGGCGGTGAGCACGGTTCTGCAGGCTTACGCTGAACTGGAGCGTAAGGGCGTTATTGAATCCCGACCCAGGTCTGGATTTTTCGTGCGTCCCGGCGTGAGGGAGCTGCCGCCGCCGCCCCGGACGCCGCGTCCGGTGTTGCGACCGCATACCATCAACCGGAGCCAGCTCATCGGCGCGGTGCTCGAAACCGTGGGCGACCGCGAACTTTTGCCCCTGGGTATCAATTGCCCGTCCGAGGCGCTGCTGCCCCATCGGGAACTGGGGCGGGTCGCGGCCAAATTGGCGCGGACCGATTCCAGGGAGATGGTCGGCTATCTGCCCGTGGAGGGCAGCCTCGCCCTGCGCCGTCAGCTGTCCCTGCGCGCGGCCCAGGCCGGTCTGGACGTGCGGCCCGAGGAGATGCTTATCACCTGCGGCGCGCTGGAGGCCCTGCATGTGGCCGTGCGCAGTCTGGTCCGGCCCGGCGACAACGTGCTGATTCAGGCCCCGTCCTATTTTTGTTTCCAGCAGCTTCTCGAAAATCAGGGCGTGCGTTCCATCGAAATTCCCTCCCACGCCCGCCATGGCGTGGACCCTGGCGACGTGGAACGGGCATTGGGGCGGTTTGACATCCGGGCTTGCATTTTCACGCCCAATTTTAACAACCCCGATGGGTCCCTCACGCCCGACGCGGCCAAGGCCGAAATCGTGCGTCTGCTGGCCGGGCGCGACATTCCGCTCATCGAGGACGACGTGGCCGGAGATCTGCATTTTGGCCCGACCCGCCCTTCGGTTTTCAAGATGTTCGATACCAAGGGACTGGTTGTTCTGTGCTCGTCCTTTTCCAAAACCCTGTGTCCGGGCTATCGCATCGGCTGGATCATGCCCGGCCGTTTTTTCGCCCAGGCCTACGAGGTCAAGGCCACGACCAATGTCTGCTCGGCGACGCCGACCCAGGAGGCCGTGGCTCTTTTTCTTCAAGAAGGCCGGTACGAGCGCCATCTGCGAGGCCTGCGCCGCAAGATGCACGAGCAGACCCAGGCCATGCAGCTGCGGGTGGGGCGGGTTTTCCCCGAGGGGACGCGGGTCAGCCGGCCCGAGGGTGGCGGCGTGCTGTGGGTGGAACTGCCCGGCGGCGTGGATTCGGTGGAGCTTATGTATCGGGCCAGGGAGCAGGGCATCAGCATCGCGCCGGGCACCATTTTTTCCACTCAGGACAGATTCGCCGGGCATATCCGCTTGAACACGGGCAATCCGTGGAGCGCCGACCTGGCCCGGGGCGTGGAACGTCTGGGGGAATTGGTTCGGGGGATGCTGCCCGGGGCGCGGGGCTAGGTCTCTATTGTGTCAATTTTGTCATATTGACGCTGCCCGACCCCTGTCCCATGACTTGCGGTCATGAACACCGTTCCTCTCAAGCTGTATGTGGAATTGGCCACCCGGTGCAATCTGGGGTGCGCCATGTGCGTCAAGCAGTCCCGGGGTTGGAACTGCGACGACGCCCTGATGGACGTCTCGGTTTTCGAGGCCCTGGCGCCGGTTTTTCCCCGTCTGGAAATCCTCAATCTCAACGGCGTCGGGGAATCCCTGCTGCACCCGGAGCTGCCGGCCCTGATCGCCCATGCCCGGGCCAGGGTGCCGGATACATGCACCGTTGGTTTTCAGTCCAACGGGATGCTGCTTACCCAGGATTTGGCCGAAAGGATGATGGCCGCTGGCTTGGATCGGATCTGCTTTTCCGTGGATTCGCCGGACCCGCGCGAATTGAACCGGCTGCGGGCCGGCGCCGAGCTGGGTCAGGTGGGGCATGCCTTCGAACTGATGCGTGATGCCGCCCGTCGTCCGGGCTCCAGGGCCCTGGAACTTGGCGCCGAAACCGTGGTCGGCGCGCGGAATTTCGAAAGCCTCCCCGAGACCGTGGCCTGGTGCGCCGGGCGCGGAGCCAGTTTCGTGATTGTTTCCAATATACTGCCCTACCATCCGGCGCATGCGCGACAGACCCTCTACACGCCGGTTTCCTGGCGGTGCTTGGATTTTTGTCGGCAATGGGAACGGCAGCTCGTGGCCGAGGGGCTGAATCTGCACCGTATTTACGACTCGTTTTACGCCGTGTTCCGGACTCCCGAGCAGCAACGCCAGGTCGAGATTTTCCTGGCCATGATCGAGGAGGCGCGGCGGCGGGATTTGCAATTCAGCCTGCCCAATGTCCTGCGCGTCGATCTGGAGCGCATGGAGCGGGTGCGCGAGGTTTTTGCCCTGGCCGAGGATGAGGCCCGGCGGCGGGGCGTCCGGCTGGAGCTGCCCAGCCGAGCGGCCAGGGAGCCCCGGCAGTGCCCCTTCGTGGAGACGCCAAGCCTGTTCGTCGCTTGTGACGGCACCCTGGCTCCCTGTTATTACCTTTGGCACGACTACTCCCATTGGCTGCTCGGGGCCGAGATCCGCGTTCGGCAGTTCGCTTTTGGCCGGGTTCCGGTCGACGATCCCCTGGCGGTCTGGAATTCGGACGCCTTTGTCCGTTTTCGGACCGAGGCCAGAAGCGAGGAATACGCCCGGTGCGCGGACTGCAGCGTGGCCCCCTGCGACTACGTCCAGGGCTATCCCCATGCCTTCGAGAGGGATTGCTATGGCCGGGTCGTGCCCTGCGGCTCGTGCCCCTGGTCCGGCGGCGGTTTCGCCTGCCTGCAATAAAAAAGGGAGGCCCGAGCCTCCCTTGATACGTGGTGCTGGATTCCAACCGTCAACCCATGGCGGCCGGGCCGGTTTCCTGGGTGCGGATGCGGATGGCGGCCGCGCATTCCAGGACAAAGATCACGCCGTCTCCTTCCTTGCCGGTCCGCGCGCCGGCGCTGATGGCCTCCACGGCCGGTTCGACAAAATCGTCGTTGACCCCGATTTCCAGACGTACTTTCTTGAGCAGATTCACTTCTAGGACCACGCCGCGATAGGTTTCGGTGAAGCCTTTCTGGCGGCCGCTGCCCAGGACGTTGGTCACGGACATGTTGTAGATCTTTTTGCTGTAGAGCTCCTGCTTGACGGCGTTGAGGCTCTCCGGGCGGATATAGGCGATGACGAGTTTCATGGTGACCCTCCCTTATTCGTTGGTGAAGATTTGGAAGCCGTTGTAGGATTCCATGCCGTGTTCGGTGATATCCAGGCCCTTGAGTTCCTCTTCCTGGCTGGCGCGCACGCCCATGGTGACCTTCAGGAGGCCAAAGAGGGCCAAACCGGTGCCGAAAGCCCAGGCAAAGACAGCGGTCGCGCCGATGATCTGGGTGGTCAGAAGGCCGGCGCCACCGCCATAGAGCAGGCCAACGCTGGAGCCATAACCGGGGGCGGCGAAGAGGCCGACCATGATCGTGCCGAACATGCCACACACGCCGTGGACCGAGGACGCACCGACCGGATCATCGATTTTGAGAACCTGATCGATGAATTCGATGGACGCGACAACCAGGACGCCGGCCATGAGGCCAATGCACAGGGAGCCGACGGGGGAAACTTCATAGCAACCGGCGGTGATGGCCACCAAGCCAGCCAGGGCGCCGTTCAGGGACATGGAGGTATCCGGCTTGCCGTGCTTGATCCAGGCGTAGACCATGGCGCCCAGGGTGCCCATGCACGCGGCCAGACTGGTGTTGACGGCGATATAGCCGATGGAGCCGTTGACGGCCGTGGTGGAGCCGGGGTTGAAGCCGAACCAGCCGAACCAGAGGATGAATACGCCCAGGCCCGCCATGGGGATGTTGTGTCCGGGAATGGCCCGGGCCTTGCCGTCGGGGCTGTATTTGCCGATGCGCGGTCCGATGATCAGGGCGCCGGCCAGGGCCATCCAGCCGCCCACGGAGTGGACCACGGTGGAACCGGCGAAGTCGATGAAGCCCATGGTTTCCAGCCAGCCCTTGCCCAGTTCACCCGCGCCCCACAGGGAGCCCCAGGCCCAGTGGCCGGAAATGGGGTAGATCAGGGCCGAGACCACGACGCTGACGACGATATAGGCCGCGAACTTGGTCCGCTCGGCGATGCCGCCGGAGATGATGGTCGCCGAGGTGGCCGCGAACACCGACTGAAAGAACCAGAACGTCAGATCCCACTGTCCGGAATCCGTTGTCGGGTCGACTCCGGTCAGGGCAAAGCCGGAGGAGCCGATGGCCCCGCCGATGTCCTGGCCGAACATGAGGCCAAAGCCGAGCAGAAAAAAGGCGGGTTGGCCGGCCGCGAAGTCGAGCAGGTTTTTCATGAGGATGTTGCCGGCGTTCTTGGCCCGGGCAAAGCCCATTTCGACCAGGGCGAAGCCGGGTTGCATGAACATGACCAGCATGGCCGCGATCAATGTCCAGAGCAGGTTGGCGTTGGATTGGGACAGGGCCTCGCCCTCGGCCAGGGCCAGAGCTGGCGTGGCCGCCAGAATCGAGGTCAGCGCCCAGACCTTGGGCCGGAGCAAGGCGGGAATTGGGGACGCATGCGTGTACATAGAAACCTCCGTGGTGGTGAGTGTGGATGCCTTGTCTTGAGCAACGGAGGTGCCAT
>RZYB01000168.1 GCA_009930495.1 Deltaproteobacteria bacterium | reverse complement strand
GGCTTGCTCAAGGTCAAGCGCCTGGGCCCCAAGGCCTTCGAGCAGTGCGCCGGGTTTCTGCGTATTCACGGCGGCAAAAATCCCCTGGACGGCAGCGCCATTCATCCCGAACGCTATGCGCTGGTGGAACGCATGGCCAAGGACGCGGGCCGCGCCGTGGCCGATTTGCTGCGGGACCCGGCCGCCCGCGAGCGCATCGATCTCAATCGCTACGTGGACGGTGAGGTCGGTCTGCCGACCCTGCGCGACATCCTGGCCGAACTGGACAAACCGGGCCGCGATCCTCGGCCGGCCTTCCAGATTTTTCGTTTCGCCGACGTGCACGCCATCGGCGACCTGGAGCCAGGCATGCGCCTGCCGGGCATCGTCACCAACGTGACCCGCTTCGGAGCCTTCGTGGACGTGGGCGTGCATCAGGATGGCCTGGTCCACATCAGCAACCTGACCGACCGCTTCGTGCGCGATCCGGCCGAGGTGGTCCGGGTCGGGCAGCAGGTCAGCGTGACAGTGCTCGAGGTGGACGCCGCGCGTAAGCGGATTGGGCTGTCCATGCGTGGTTAGGCGCGGATTCGCGGCGCCCGATTGGTCAGGTACACGCCGGCGATGACCATGACGCCGCCGCTCAAAAGCGACGAGGTCACGGGCTCGTCCAGGATGATGTAGCCCATGGCAATGGCGAAGACCGGGACAAGGTTGATGAAGATGCCGGCCCTGGCCGCGCCGATGGCCTTGATGCCGGCGTAGTACCAGGTGAAGGCCACGCCCGTGGCCACAATGCCCAGGAAGAGGATGTTGGCCCAGTCCACGAGGCTGGCCCGGCCCACGTCCGCCGCCAGACCGTTGGCCAGAGCCGGGATCACGAGCATGAGCGCGCCGATGACGCAGGACCAGGTCACGGTCAAAAGCGGATCGAGCCGGCGCATGACCCGGCCACCAGCCACGGAATAGGCGGTCCAGGCCGCCACGCAGCCCAGGATCATGACATCGCCGTGGGACAGTCCGCCCTGGAACAGGGCCGGTATGTCGCCACCGGACAGGACGATGGCCGCGCCGGTCAGGGAAATGAGCGCGCCGAGAATTTTGTTGCGGGTCAACCGTTCCCCCATGAGCAGGGCGGACAGAATGCTGATGACAATGGGCGCCGAGGCGATGATCAGGGCGGCCCGACCCGCCGGGACCGTTTGCAGGCCAGTGAAGAAAAAGGCGTTGTAGAGAAAGATGCCGGTCAGGCCTAGAAAGGCCACGGGCAGGATTTCTTGGCGTGGCAGACGGGGAAAGCCGTGTCCGGCCCGGTATGACCACAGGAAGAGAAAAATCGAGGCGGTCAGGAAGCGGAGCAGGGCGGCCGAGAACGGTCCCATGTCCTGGGCGAGCATGCGGCCTGAGATCCAGGTCGCGCCCCAGAAAAAAACCGAGCCGACGAGTTGGGCATAGATGAGCATGGGTGATCCTTGGTGCGGGCGTTGGGAAGAATGGCTGTTTACTCTTCGAGACTGGCGTGTTCAAGGGGCGACGTCGGGGGAAAATTTCCATGTAAAGAGCTTGCCCCGTGCGGGGAGGCTTTGGTACGCAGATGTCGTTCTTTGCTGAATAACCATAACCGTATGATATTTCAGGAGGCATCATGACCGATCGACTTTCCCGAGAAGAGCGCAAGGCGCGCGTCATCGACGTGCTCAATCAGGCCCGGGCCATGGAACTCTTTGCCATCACCCAGTACATGAACCAGCACTACAATCTGGACAGTTTCGATTACGGCGAATTGGCCGCGAAAATGAAGCTCATCGCCATCGACGAAATGCGCCACGCCGAGATGTTCGCCGAGCGGATCAAGGAGTTGGGTGGCGAGCCCTGTACATCCTACGAGGGCGAATTGAAAAAAGCCCAGAACGTCCGCGCCATTTATCCGTATGACACCCAGCTCGAGGACGATACCATCGACGCCTACGACCAGTTTCTCCAGACCTGTCGGGAGAGCGGTGATTCCATCAGCGCCAAGCTCTTCGAGACCATCATCGAGGAAGAGCAGGCGCATATGAATTATTTCGACAACGTGGGCAACCACATCGAGACCCTGGGCGATACCTATCTGTCCAAGATCGCTGGCACTTCCGCGTCAACAGGCCCGTCCACCAAGGGCTTTCTGATCAGCGGACAGAATTAAATCCACGTTCCTGTATCCCTTGGCGCGCGGGTGGAATGTCCGCGCGCTTCTTTTTTCAAGGCCCACCATGCAACGAACCGCCCGTCCTGGAGCCCGGCACCTGCCGCCGGGACTGATTATCCTGCACGAAGACCGCGACATCCTGGTCGTGGACAAGCCCGCCGGCATGCTGACCATGGCCACGGACACGGAAAAGACACGCACCGCCTATTTCGCCCTGACCGACTATGTCAGGAAGGGCAATCCCAAGGCCCGTCAGCGGATTTTCATCGTCCACCGGTTGGACCGCGAAACATCGGGCGTGCTTGTTTTCGCCAAGACCGAGGCGGCCAAGCGTGCCCTGCAAGATGGCTGGCGTGAAACGACCAAGCGGTATCTGGCCGTGGTCCACGGTCGCATGGACAAGCCAACGGGCACGGTCGTTTCATATTTGGTTGAAAGCGGCGTGCACAAGGTTTTTGCCACGCGGGACACGTCCGTGGGCAAGCTGGCCCAGACCGCGTGGCGGGTGGTGCGGGAGGCGGGGGCATTCACGTTGCTTGAGTTGACGCTTCTGACCGGTCGCAAGCATCAGATCCGGGTTCAGATGGCCGATTTGGGGCATCCGGTGGTCGGGGACAAAAAATATGGCCAGAAAGGGGATACGTTCCCCCGTCTGGCCCTGCATGCGCGGTCCATCACCTTTACCCATCCGTTTTCAGGGCAGGGCATGACCCTGACCGCGCCGGTGCCGGCGGCTTTCAGCCGGCTTGCCGGGAGGATCGAACCGGAAACGGCCGGCCCGGCCGGCGTCTAAACCACCCCGCATTTGCCCACGACCTTGCCCAGAAAATCGCGCAGACGCGGGTTTTTCGGATGGGCGAAGAATTCGCGCGGCGCGCCTTCCTCCTGGATCACGCCCTGGTCGATGAAGATGACCCGATCCGCGACCTCGCGGGCAAAGCCCATTTCGTGCGTGACCACGACCATGGTCATGCCCTCTGTCGCCAGCTTTTTCATGACTTCCAATACTTCGCCGACCAGTTCCGGATCCAGGGCCGAGGTCGGTTCGTCGAACAAAATGACCTTGGGCTGCAGGGCCAGGGCCCGGGCAATGGCGACGCGCTGTTTTTGGCCGCCCGAAAGCTGATCCGGATAGTTTTCGGCCTTGGCCGCCAAGCCGACCTTGGCCAACAGGTCATAGCCAAGGTGCTCGGCCTCGGCCCGTGACATGCCTCGGACCTTGATGGGCCCCAGGGTCACGTTGGCGAGCACGTTCATGTGCGGAAACAGGTTGAATTGTTGAAAAACCATGCCCGCCTCGGTGCGCACGGCGTTGATGTCGGTTTTGGGGTCCATGATGTCGTGGCCGTCGACAACAACCGTCCCGGAAGTCGGCGTTTCCAGGCGGTTGATACAGCGCAGCACCGTGGACTTGCCCGAGCCCGACGGCCCGATGATGCAGACCACCTCGCCAGCGGCGATGCGCAGGTCGATGCCTTTCAGAACTTCCAGTTCCCCGAATTTTTTGTGCAGATTTGTGATTTCGATCATGGTCCGGCCTTTATCTGGTCCTGGTCGTCAAACGGTTTTCAACCATGCGCAACAGCTTGGAAATAGTCATGGTCATGGCCAGATAGACAATGGCCACGGCCATGTAGACCTCGAAGGCCCGGAAATTGACGGCCACGATTTCCTGGCCCGTGCGCAGCAGTTCGCCCACGCCGATGACCATGAGCAGCGATGTGTCCTTGAGGCTGATGATGAACTGGTTGCCCAGCGGCGGAATCATGCGCCGCAAGGCCTGGGGCCAGATGATATGGCGCATGGTCTGGGCCCGGGTCAGGCCGATGGAACGTCCGGCCTCGGTCTGGCCGACGTTGATGGACTGGATGGCTCCGCGCACGATTTCGGCAATGTAGGCCCCGGAGTTGATGGCGATGATGATGATGCCGGCCACCAGCGGCGGGATGCGCAGGCCAACGGCCATGGGCACGCCGTAATAGAGGAACATGGCCTGGACCAGCATGGGCGTGCCCCGGATCAATTCCACGTACAATTCGGCGATTTTGCGGGCCAAAAAGGGGCGGGCCAGTTTCATGAGGCCCGTGGTCACGCCGAGCAGGAAGCCGAAAAAAAGGCCGCCCACGGTCAGGTAGATCGTGTACCAGACCCCGCGCATGAGCATGGGCAGGGTGTCGAGAATAACGGAAGGTTCGAATTGGAAAGCCATGGGCGTCTCGAAATGGAGGCAGGGAGGGAGCTCCCCGCCTCGGGAGTGTCAGGGATTATTTGGGTTCGGTGCCAAACCATTTGATGTACAGTTCGCGGTAGGCACCGCTGTCCTTGAGCTTTTTCAGGGCCGCGTTGGCCTTGGCGGGCAGGTCGCTGCCCTTGGGGAAGGCGATGCCGTAGGACTGACCCATGTACAGCGGCCCGACAACCTTGACCTGGCCCTTGCCGGCCGTGCGCATGAAATCCGAGACCACTGGAGAGTCAAAAATGACCGCGTCCGCGCCGCCGGCCATGAGTTCCATGAACATGGCGTCGTTGTTGGGGAAGAGCTTGACTTCCTTGGCGCCCGCTTCCTTCTTGGCGAAGTCCTCGCTGGTGGTGCCGAGCTTGGTGGACACGGTCTTGCCGGCCAGGCTCTTGACATCGGTGATGTCGGTGTTGTCGGCCTTGACCAGAATCAGCAGGCCCGCGTTGTAGTACGGATCGGAAAAGTCCACGACCTTGGCCCGTTCGGGCTTGATGGTCATGCCGGCGATGCCGACGTCAAGCTGTCCGGACTGCAGGCCGGGAATGATGCCGTTGAAGTCCATGGGCTGCAGTTCGTATTCGGCGCCGATTTCCTTGGCGATGGCGTCCCACAGCTCGACATCGAACCCGGTGTGCTTGCCGGTTTCGGGATCCTTGAATTCAAAGGGCGGGAAGTTGGTGTCCGTGGCCACGATCAATTTTTTGGCCGAAGCCGTGGACGCGCACAGGGTCAGAACCACCAGGGCGAACAGCAGGATACGTTTCATGAGGCCTCCTTGAAAAATAGATAAAAGAACGCGGGGCAGGGGCGCGACACGCCCGGAAATCGCTCTTTGGCATGGTGGAAAACAGCGGAAAAGGCAAGTGGGGTGCGCGGAAATGAGGGGTTTGGTCCGCTGAGGGGAATAGGAGGCGCACTTGGCGGAGACGGTCTGGAGACGCGCAGCCGC
>RZYB01000167.1 GCA_009930495.1 Deltaproteobacteria bacterium | reverse complement strand
TGAGCTCCGTGGTGGAGGCCTGGGGTGGCGTGCCCGCCAGTTCGGCCTGATCCAGGATCACTTCATTGCCAATGCGCACGTCGAGGTGATCGAAGCGCGTGGCCAGATCGCCACGCAGGCGCTGCATGGCGTCGCGGGTCGGCTGATCCAGATCCTGTCTGGCCAGGGCCTGATCCAGGTTGGCGACCATGACGCGGATGCCCTGGGACGTTGCCAGGGGCTCGTTTTGGCGCAGGATGCCGGCGATTTCGGCCTGACCGGAGCGGTCCAGATTTTTGAGGATGGCGTTGAAGCTTTTGGAGACATCGCCGGGAAGGCGCTCCTTGCGGGAATCCGTGGCGTTGGGGAACAGCCGGCCGCCGGAAATGCCGCGCAGCACGGTGCGGAAAAAGCCCATGGCGTGGCCCAGAAACTGGCCGACGTCGCCGAGGCGCGCGGGGCGGTCGTGGATATTGGGGTCGCGGTTGGGCGTCCAGCGCGCGGACAGCCGGCAGCCGTGCTCCTCGGTTTTCAGAAAAAGGCGGTCCTGTCCCAACCCTTGAACCCCGGCGCTCATGCCGCCGTAGAGCAGGGTGGCCTTGCCGTAGGGCAGGGTCACGCCGCCGTGGGCATCGATGCCGCGATGGCTGCCTCCCGGCGCCTGCTGGAAGCCCTCGATGTGCGAGGACGGCCGCTGATAGACTTCGGGGCAGGAATCCAGAAAGTCGCGCAGCTGGTGGCCGGGGTCGGAAATGTTGAACGCGCCCTCGCTGAATCCGTCGCCCTTTTCCATGCCCTTGGCCAGGAGAAAGGTCATCAGGTCGCGCACGTCCTCCATGCTGGCCGGACCGTGCAGGGTGCCGTTGCTGACGCCGGCCCAGACGCGGTGGCCGTTGTTGATGCGCTCCCGCAGGACGCGCGGCATGTCGCGCACCGCGTCCTGGCGTTGCCCCTGGGGCAGGGCGTTGATTTCGTGCTCGACCATTTTGGAGTCGATCTGCACCGTGTTGCCCAGGGGCGGCATGGTCACGCCCAGGGTTTTGGGCATGACGGCACCGCGCGGCGTGGCGCCGATCCATTGCCGCGTGGCCCGTTCCAGGTCCTGACGGGCCGTGGACATGCTTGGCCCGAGGCTGCGGAGCGGTTGCTGGCCGGTGACCTGGCGGCCTTGCTGGCGTACCTGGCCGATTTGGGCTGGATTGATGCCGGGCTGGGGCGCCTGCCCCTGGACCTGTCCCTGGGCCTGGACGCCCTGTCCCATGTCCTGGGGCGGAGCGAGATGTGGGGGGATGACAAGTGGCATGGATATTTCTCCTTCTGGCTCGTTCGCGGGGAAGAACTAAACGCGGATAAAGGCGCTCGCGGCCATTTCCGGCGCGCCGGTTCCGATCGGAGCCGCCGCCGCGCGGATTTTGTCGCGCCAGTAGCGGGCCGCGCCGATGAGGGCGGAAAGGGGCTCCTCGATCCAGGCCGGTTCCTCCACGGGCAGGGGAAAATGCTGGTGCAGGGCCACGAGTCCTTCCTCGGCGTCGATGCCGATGGTGCCGCCGCCCGTGTAGGCGCCCATGTAGTTGCCGCACATCATTTCATAGAGCAGGTCCGCGTTGGATTTGTCCGCGCGGCCGAGATACAGGGTCGTGACCAGTTCCCGTTCGGCTTCCAGCACGCAGAACAGGCAGACGATGTCGTCCTCGATGGCCAGGGAAGCCACGCCGTTTTCGTCGAGTTTCAGTCCATCACCGCCAATGGATGCGTTGATGTAGTCCATGATGCCTTGTGCGTTGTGCATGATATCGAGGTGCATGTGCGCTCCTTGTGATTGTGATGTTGGGTGTGGATGGTGATATCCCTGGCGTTATCAAGCAAAGATCGGCCCATTTTTGTATCCATCCGATCTGATGTACTTTATTGTGCCTTGCGTGCATCTGGAACAGTCATGATGAGAACTGAATTGGCATGCACGGCACTTTTGTTGGCGACGCATGGCCGTCCGGTATCGTGGTTTTTGTTCTATATATTTTGTTTTCTTCGAGGAAAAGGAAAAACCAGGAGCCAAAAAAACCGTTTCCACGAACGCCTGGGAAAAAGCGTGACGGGGTTGGGGAGTTGGCGGGTCGGGAGCGCCCGCGCACTCCTTTTTGGGCGGTCACGACCACTCGGGTTCCGATGGCGGAGGACCGGCAAGGGCCGTGGGTTCCGGATTGACACGGTGTTGCCGGTATGAAATATCGACTATCGATTATCCGTGATATATCGGAGAGTCTTTTTGCAACATCCTTATTTCGGAGGTTTCCATGAGAGCGACGCGCTGGGTCGGAGCTTTTGTGTTGTCCCTGCTGTTCGCCGCGCCTGCTCTGGCCGCGGATGCCATCAAGATCGGCGCGGTTCTGTCCGTGACCGGTCCGGCGTCCTTTCTGGGTGAGCCCGAGAAAAACACGCTGCTCATGCTGCAAGACCAGCTCAACGCCAAGGGCGGCATCAACGGTCAGCAGGTCGAGGTCATCGTCTACGACGACGAGTCCGACGTGAACAAGGCCGTTATGGCCGCGCGCAAGTTGCTGGATCAGGACAACGTGTCCGTGGTCATCGGGCCGAGCATTTCCGGCAACACCCTGGCCATCGCCAAATTTTTCGCGGCCGCCGAAGTGCCGCTGGTGTCCTGCGCCGCCGCCGAGAAGATCGTCCACCCGGTCAACCCCTGGGTGTTCAATACCCCGCAGCTGGATCGCCACGCCGTGTCCAGGATTTTGCTGGACGCCAAGGCCAAGGGATACGCCAAACTGGCCATCCTGACCGTGTCCGACGGCTACGGCCAGGCCGGTCGGGCCGTGCTCAAGGAACTGGTTCCGGCCCAGGGATTTTCCCTGGTGGCCGACGAGGTCTACGGCCCCAAGGACACGGACATGACCGCCCAGCTGACCAAGATCAAGGGCGCCGCTCCCGACGCCATCATCTGCTGGGGCACCAACCCCGGCCCGGCCGTGGTCGCCCGTAACCGGGCCCAACTCGGCCTGACAACGCCGCTGTACATGAGCCATGGTGTGGCTTCGAACAAGTTCATCGAACTGGCCGGCGAGGCCGCCGAAGGCCTGATTCTGCCGGCCGGCCGCTTGGTGGCCGTGGAGCAGCTGTCGGCCGATCATCCGCAGAAACAGGCCCTGGAAGCTTATGTCGCCGACTATGCCAAGGCGTTCAACGCCCCAATTTCGTCCTTTGGCGGCTATGCCCACGACGCCTTCAAGCTGGTGATTCAGGCCATTGCCCAGGGCACGTCCGCCAAGTCGGCCGACATCCGGGACAATTTGGAGAAAATTGCCGCTTTTCCGGCAACCACGGGTGTCTATACATACACTCCCGAAGACCATAACGGCCTGAATGAGGAGGCCTTTATCATGGTCACCATCGAGAAGGGCACCTGGAAGGTCACGCAGTAACATCCTCCTCGCGTTGCCAGTGCCGGCGGAGCGATCCGTCGGCATTGGCATGCATTATGACATGGACCCATCAACCCTGCTTCAATATCTCGTCACCGGCTTGACCCTGGGCAGCACCTACGGTCTGACGGCCCTGGGCTTCACCATCATTTTCAACACCACCGGCGTCATCAATTTTGCCCAGGGCGAATTTGTCATGCTCGGCGGCATGATGAGCGTCTCTTTCATGGCGGCCCTTGGCCTGCCCGAACCCGCGGCCGTGGTTCTGGCCGTGATTGGCGCGACCCTGATCGGGGCCCTGGTCGAGAGGCTGGCCATCCGGCCGGTGCGGCACTGCCCGCCCATCAACCTGATCATCATCACCATCGGCGTGTCCATCCTCATCCGGGGCTTGGCCATGCTGGTCTGGGGCAAGGACACCCACGCCCTGGAGCCCTTTTCCGGCAGCGCGCCGATCCTTGTGCTGGGCGCGGCCATCATGCCCCAGACCCTGTGGGTGCTCGGAGTCAGCCTGGTGCTGCTGAGCGGATTGAAGCTCTTTTTTTCCGCAACCATCCACGGCAAGGCCATGCTGGCTTGTTCCTACGACGCCAAGGCCGCCTCGCTGGTGGGCATCGGCGTGCCGCGCATGGTGCGGCTGTCGTTCATGATTTCCGCCCTGGTCGGGGCCGTGGGCGGGGTGCTCTTGGCCCCGATCACGCTGACGTCCTTCGATGTCGGGGTCATGCTTGGCCTCAAGGGCTTCGCGGCCTGCATCTTGGGCGGGCTTGGCAACCCTTTCGGGGCCGCGGCCGGCGGGATCATCCTCGGCGTGCTCGAATCCCTGGGCGCGGGCTTCGTGTCCTCGGCCTACAAGGACGCCCTGGCTTTCGTCATCCTGCTCGTCCTTCTTTTCGTCAAACCCTCGGGCCTTTTTGGCCGCAAGGATTTCAAGCGGGTGTAACGTGACATATCGCAAGGACATGCGCTGGCTGGCGGGCCTTTTTTTCCTGCTCATGACCGTGCCCCTCATTCTGCCCAACAACTATTACCTGACCGTGCTCATCCTGTGCTGTCTGCACGCCATGAACGCCGTGGGTTTGTGCCTGCTGGTTGGTCACGCCGGGCAGATTTCCCTGGGCCACGCCGGATTCCACGGATTGGGCGCCTATGCCAGCGCCTACCTGAGTACCACGGTCGGGTTGTCCGTGGGCTGGTCCATGCTGGCCGCCGTCGGTCTGACCGCCGTGGTCAGCGCCCTGGTGGGCCTGCCGTCCCTGAAGCTCAAAGGCCATTATCTGGCCATGGCCACCCTGGGTTTTGGCATCATTCTGTCCATCCTCTTCACGGAAACCGTGGATATAACCGGCGGTCCGGCCGGGTTTGTCGGCATTCCCCGCCTGAGCCTGTTCGGCTGGGAACTGACCAGGGACATCGCCTTGTACCGTTTCGTGGTCGTGATTTTGTGCGTCATGGTCTGGCTGTCCTTCAATCTGATCCACTCCCGTTTGGGCCGGGCCCTGCGCGCCCTGCATACCTCGGAAAAGGCAGCCCAGGCCATGGGCGTGGACATCGCCAACCACAAGCTCTTCGTTTTCGTGCTCTCGGCCGTTTTCTCGGCCGCGTCCGGCTCGATCTACGCCCATTATCTGACCTTCATCGCGCCGGCGTCCTTTGGCTTTACGTTTTCGGTGGAGCTGATCGTCATGGTCGTGCTGGGCGGTATGGTCAGCATTCCCGGCGCCATTGTCGGCGCGTTTTTCATCACCGTGCTGCCGGAATTTTTGCGCGCCTTTGAAAACGTCGAGATCCTGCTGTTTGGCCTGATCCTTATTTTGAGCATGATGTTCATGCCCGACGGTCTGGCCGGAGGCTGGAACCGCCTTTGGGCGTGGATCGCGGCCCGCGCGAAGGGGGCCGCCCATGGCTAGCATTCTGCGCTGCGCGGGCGTGTCCGTGCGTTTCGGCGGGGTGCAGGCCCTGAGCTCCGTCGATTTCGAGGCCCAGGCGAACGCGATCACGGCGATCATCGGCCCCAACGGCGCGGGCAAGACCACGCTCTTGAATGTCATTTCCGGCATGGTCGGCCCCTCGGGCGGGGAGATCATTTTCGACGGCGTGGCCATCACCGCGGCCCCGGCCCATGTCCGCACCCGGCACGGCATGATCCGCACCTTTCAGAATCTGGAAATTTTCTCCAACATGACGGTTCTGGAAAA
>RZYB01000166.1 GCA_009930495.1 Deltaproteobacteria bacterium | reverse complement strand
GCCTTGATGTGCCATATCTGGCACCTCTTTTGGGCCTTGATGTGCCATATCTGGCACCTCTTTTGGGCCTTGATGTGCCATATCTGGCACCTCTTTTGGTACCGCCCATTTCTCGTAGTCCTTTTCCAGGCGTATGGTCATTGGTTTCGGCCCGTTACGCTGGATATAGAGTGCACCGCGAGCAGCAAGGGCGGCGAGGGCGCGGGCGGCCGTGCGCGGGCTTTGGCCGCACATGCCCGCCAGCTGTTCGCGGGTCACGTCCGCCTCTTTCCGGCCGTACCCGTATGTCACGCGCACCAGCGCCAGCCACATCACAGTTTCCTCGGCGGACAGCCGGAGCAGGGCCGCGTCCAGCAGCTCGTTAGCGATCCTCGTAAACCCATGCTCACACTGCGGATTCGCCATGTGCACCCCCCTCCGGCAGCCATGTTTCCGGGTCTGGATTGGGCAGATATCGCCCCGGTCCGATCTCGTAGAGCACGCGACGAGCAACGAGGCCGCGCAGCACCCGCTCCACCTCGGCCAGCGGCCGGCCGGTCATCTGGGCCACATCCGCGCTAGATGCCCCGGCGCGCGGCCCGCCATGTTTTCGTTTCCGCATTTAACCCCCCGGCGTTTATTGTTAAAAAAATACTTTAATAAACTCTTACAAAATACCTTGACCTATGTTTAGTAACGTCTTATTAAATAGTCAACGAAGCACAACAACCCCGGCTGCAACCGGAAAAACAGGAGACCACTATGTTAGATTTCACCCAGATCGAATCCCTCGCAAACGACCAGGCCCCGTTGTTCTGCCAGTACCCAGCCCAGAGCAACCCCCAGCCGGCCTATATCTATCTGTACGAAGACGGCCGGGTCTTCGCCGACTACTCCGGCGAGCTCGGCAATGCCCGCCCGGCAGATGAGTGGCATCGCCGCACCCTGACATGGAGCGTCAGCCCCTACATGACCGGCCAGCAGTTGGTTGGCATCCTGGGTCGCGACGACGTCCGCGCGTTGTTGCAGCGGGTCCACGACGGCCACGACACGGACTGGAACGGGTCCAATTTTGTCGGGACGCTGACCGCCGACGCCGAGGCCGCGGACGAGGAGCTCACCAGCCTGTTCGACGACGCCGAAGGCAACGTGCAGGTCTGGAACGTCGATGACTGGCTGTTTTCCAACTGCAACCTATTCGATCACTGGCCGGCCGGCGAGATGGCCCTGGCCGAAGCGGTCCAGGGCGTCGAGGCCACGGTCGAGGCCAACATGATCCTCAACGGCGACCTTAGCGATGCCCTGCTGGAAGACGCGCAGTGGAAGTGCCGCAGACTGACCGCAGGGCTGGGCGAAAACCACCTCGCGGCCCTGCTAGAACACGGATACGCCGACGCCGACGAAATCGCCGAGTACCGCGAGGCAGCGGAAGAATAGCGGCAATCTTCTCCGGGAGCCCGCCGGCTCCCGGCTTCCATCGGCCACGCGAATCCATCGCGTGGCCGTACAAGCCGAAAGGAGGATACATGGCCAAGGAAAATTGGAAAAAACCCATCTCGATCAGCATGTCAGCCGACATGCTGGCCCAGATCGACGCCCGCACCGATCAGCACGCGGGCGGAAACAGGTCCACCACGGTCATCGAGGCCGTGAACAACTATTGGGCCTTGCTGGACCTGGGCTTGACACTGGCCCGCAAGGAGCTGACCGAGCACGAGGCCTGCCTCGTGCTGGACACCCTGAACGGGACCTGGACCGGCGGGTTCCCCGGAGGAACCGAGGCAACCAGGTGGGCGCAAAACGCTTTGATTTGGGAGGTCTCGGACGCCATATCGCTCAACCAATACGACCGAAAGTGGGGGGTAAATGGTCCGGCCCTCATCGCCAAATTGCAGGGGCTGGACGGCATCGCCCGCCTGGCCCTGGCGGATTGGGCGAGAAGAATGTGGGCCGATTATGAGGACAATGAAAAATGGCAGCAGGAATGCAAGCTATTCCTGCCCAACCCGGGGGCGTGATGGCCGCCCTGTTCCCCATCGAGACCGTCAAATAAAAAACGCCCGGCGCGCGCTGCAACGCCGCCGGGCATGACCCAAACCGGAAGGAGCCTCCGATATGAGTACAGATGCCCTACCTCTCGCCCTGGAAATGATCAAGCTAGCCACCCTGGCCGGCATCCTCGTCCCTCTCGCCGTTGGCCTGCTCCGCTGGGCAGCCTGGAGGCGGTCATGAGGATCATGTATGTTCATGGGCTCGATCTGCTAAATTTACAGGGGCTTCGGGGCCGCGACCTGGCCACGGCCATTGAACTGGCCGTCGTGCTCGGCCAAAAAACCATCCTCTCCACCGCCAATGGATTTTTTGTCCTGGGAGGTGCCCGATGATGACACAAAGGATTTTCGTCGGGATACAGGCAGCAGGGGTGGTCTACGCCGACCGCCAGGCCGAAGAGCACGGCGATTACAAACGCCTCGCGTTTCTGCCCTACGACGGCATGCGGCTAGAGATTGCCGCCGACTGCCCGCCAGAGCTGGCAGAAGCGATCAGTGTCTCCGCGAAAAAATACGAGGGGCAGACCGAGATCCAGACCTCGGAGTGCGGGCAAATGACTCGTTTGGTCTGGGAATAACCACCCGCTTCGACCCGGGGCGCAATCGCCCCGGGTCAGCATGAAATCTCGCCTATTCGCCTTTCAAAGATCCCGCAAAATTTTACTTCAATCCGGCCCGCGAAGCCTTGCCTCGCGTGCCGTCAGAAACAAAACTTCATCCATCGCTTGAATTTTCACCCGAGGCCAGCACGCACAGCTCTGGCGCATCTAGAGCGGGCGTCGTGGCGTACATTGTCCGATACGTCACGCCCTGGCGCGCGCATGGATGTGCCTCGACCCAGGCAAACACTTCGGAGTCGAGCCAAAACAGGTCGGCGGCCTCGCAGAACTCCGGCCAATGGCCCCGCAGCCAGTCGTAATTTTCAACCAGTCGCCGCCGGTCCGCCGTGAATTGCACCGCACACAGGAGTATCCGCCCGTCCGTCACGACCGCGCACAACGGACACGTCCGCAGTAATTCGCGAAACCGCCGCAGCGCCGGAGACTCGTCGCTAAGGCCATCATACATGCTACTCGCCGCCAATCCGTGTCGTCGGGATCTCCCTTGTCCATCGCCATGGGCCGAAGGCAAGCGTCACGGACGCGGGCTTGCCGGGCTCGTCCACGGTATATTCGCAGGACTCAATTTCGGTGGCAAAAACAACGCACCCCAGGACCAGGGCAGACGTCACCGCCGCGCAGGCCGCAATGTAGGCGAGTAGCCCGAGCGCAATTTTCCATCCGGCGCCAAGAAGCGTCCCGATAGTGCCCACATGATATCCGGCAAAAAACCCCGCGCCGACCATGGACACGAGGAACAAATAAAACCTGCAATTACTCATGCCTCAACCCTCCGAAACTCAACGACCCACACCCATGGATTCGCGTCCCATCCATTGCCGCGCTTGGCATAGCAGTCGTCCCAAATTTTCCGAAACGCCTGGCGCGGATCTGCGGACCATTCGCGCCACGGCCATCCGTAATCGTCTGTGCCGGGCAGCCCGTCAGCGTCTGGGATTCCCCACTTCACGCGCGCCCCGTCCTTTGTGACCCCGCGCAAACCCTCGGCCTTTGCCTCTTCGCCGGTGATATCGCGTAACCGCTGGACTCGCACGTCGACAATTTCCAGTACGATACGGCAGGCCCAGCGGGGCATGTGGATTGATGGCCGCATCTTTGGAGACCAAAACCCGCGCGGCCCGCTAAGCTTCGGAACGCCGTCGGCTGCATAAATAGCCCGTGCCTCTTCTGGCGTATAAGACCATCGGTCCACGCCCATGTGCCGAGGGCAGAAGCTATGCGTCTCCCGCACCCAAAGCCGGTCTCCTGGCTGCCCGAATGGGCAGGCATTCACACAAGCCGGGTCGTCCAGATGCCATGACCGGCCGCTCCTCCCTACCCGACCAGAAATGTCCCTCCTCAATGGTCGCCGCGTCTGTGTCTTTCTCCCGTCAAGTAGCGCGCGTACCATGTCGCCGTTCATGAGTATTGGGCGCTCGTTCATTCGTCCTCCTCTGGTTCCTCGGCCTCGCCGCGATACTGACTTTCAGCCTCGGCCTCGTCGGCCCAGATCCGGGCCACGGCGGCCGAGGCGACCAGCTCTTGCCCGCGCCGGGCCAGCGGGCCGAGCCCGCCATAATACACCATCCCCACGCCCAGATCCTCCATGGCCCAAGCCAGGCTGCGCAGCATGGCCGGAATCTCTCCGGCCATGCGGGCTTCTGGCGCGGCGTCCGTCACGGCCTCACCCCCGCCGGCAACTCGCCCTGGCACTGGAAGCCGGCCGCGCCCTTGTGTCCGCCGCCTCCGTAGCGCCTGGCGATGACGCTGACGTCCACGTCCTCGCGGGTGGAGTACAGGCTGACGGTCCATTTCCCAGCGCGCCACCCCCATGCGAGCATGGCGTCATGCGTTCCTGGGTCCACGACCGAGTCGAACGCCCTGGAGTTGCAGCACATGCGATTCATGGCGATGCAGCGCAGTCCCCCGAATGTCGTCTCATAGGCGCAACTCGCGGCGTACACGGCGCTATTTTTCGCGTCGGCCCGGAGCGCCACGACGCCGTGCAGAATAATGTCCGCCATGCTGCCTCGGCCGCGCAGCAGTCTGCGCCACACCTCGGCCTCGGGCCACGTGTTTTCCAGTCTCAAGCCGTACTGGAAGGGCTGGCAGTTGGTGTCATGATGGTCCCACACGTCGTATTCGGCTAGCAGGCGCACGGAATACGGCATGGTCTCGCCCCGGTGGAACCACTCCCAAACCAAGGCGCAGGCCCCCAGGCCCTCGCGCTGGATGCCGTCGATCCGCGCACCGGCTGCCGCCGCGTCGTCAAGGGCCGTCTTGTGATGATCAATCCAGACCAGCGTTGCTAGTTCATTCAGGCGGACCATGTCCGCGAATGGCTGAAGCGAGAAATCCACCATCATCACCACCTCGCCGGGGCGGATGGAGTCCCAGGGGAACGGTTGGCCGTAGTCGATTGGGAACATCTCGCACTCTGGCTCCGCCATTTTGACGATAGCCCCGGAGCAGTGGCCGTCCAGGTCGGCCGAGTGGTAAAAGCATTTCATCGCAGATCCCTCCGCGCCACTCAGGCGGCGCTTTGCTTGAGGTTCAAGGTTCGGGGCCAGTGCGCTAGGCCGGGATCTCCAGGACGGGAACAACCCCGAACTGGCGGTACTTGGTGCCGTTGCCCACGCCTCCGCCGGAACCCACGTGGACCGCGTAGTAGCTGCTGTACTCCGACGAGGACCAGATGAAGGCCCCATGGATGCTGCCAAATCCCCATCTTGACAGGGCGTAGTCGGGAAAATCCCCAATCGTCGGGTCGTTGGCGTCGATGAACTCCCGCTGTCGCCAAATTGTCAGCAACACATCCGCCGTGGGCAGGTCGCACGGGGCGCCGGATAGCATCACCTGTCGGCACGTTTCCACTGCGTCTGTGTTGCCGTCGGAGGCAACTGCTACCGACGCCGCCCGATATTTCGCGTCCAGTACGGCGATCCAAACATCGCGGCCGTTAAACCGGAATGGCGTGCCGTCCGCGTTGCCGATGATCGT
>RZYB01000165.1 GCA_009930495.1 Deltaproteobacteria bacterium | reverse complement strand
ATTTTCGGAAATCAGCGTGTTGATCACGGCCAAATTGAAGCCGTAGTCCGTGCCCGGCCGGATCATGAAGAAATTATGCGCCTTGCTGGCGCTGACCGTGCCCCGGACATCAATGACCGTCAGCTTGGCCCCGGCTGCGATGCCGTCCAGGGTGGCGTTGGCTTCGGCCACGTTGATGGCCTCGAGAATATTGCGGGTCTGGAGGACGATATGCTTGGCGTTTTTCAGATCATAGGCCACGCCCTTGCGCCCCTTGCCAATGGTGGACTGGGCGCCGTGCTGCACGTTGCGGGCACAGGAGGCGTCGTGATTACAGTAATTGGGCGAACCAATGCCGCGCATGAAGGCCTGGTGCAGATCCGGAAAGGGGCCGCCACGATCGGACCAGAGCACGGACCGGCCGCCGTGTTCGGCCATGATGGCCTTCAGCTTGTCGGCCACATAGTCCAGGGCTTCGTCCCAGGACACGGCCCGCCATTTGCCCTCGCCCCGCTCGCCGACGCGGATGAGCGGCGTCTGGGGTTTTTCCGGGTCCTGCTCCAGGGCGATGCCGGCCGCGCCGCGCGCGCACAGGCCGCCCTTGAGGGCTGAAAATTCGTTGCCCTGAACGCGCACGGCCTTGCCGTCCCGCACGTCCACCTGAATGGGGCAGCGCACGCTGCACATGCCACACACGCTGAACACTGTTTTCGTTGCCGTCATGGCCATCTCCCACGGTGATGCAACGGAACCATACGAGGTTCCGCCACGGTTAGACGATATGATTGATTGTCACTACCTCGACTACTTCTCCATGAAAAACAGCCCTCTATTTTGAGCAAAATTTCACAAAATCACCCAACCATATTTCCATCCACCAGGGGCAAAATTCCGCCCACTTGTTCCAAACCACGGCAAAGCCACATCACCTCGGCAAGGATACCACCGCCAAACCACGCACGCGGGCCAAAAAGGAATCCGCGCGGACATCGGCGCGATATTCGCCAGGACGCAGGGTGGAAATGGTCAACCGGCCGACAACGGCCCGTCCCTCCCCGCCGGAAGGCAGCATGGTGCGCACGCCCCAAATATTATGAAGCATGAGGGGCTCGCCGCGTTGATCCGCGCCCAGATAGAGCCCGATATGCCCCTGTAGCCAGATGAAGGACAAAAACGGCACGCCCTGGGCGCGGATTGCGTCCAGCTTGGCGTCCGGGCGGAGCTTGTCCAAAGGGATAAAGGAGCCGGCCCCCTTGGCCTGCAGGGCGGAATTGCGCGGCAAAAACACGCCGAAGGGCAAAAACAAATCACGCATGGTCGACGAACAGTCCCGATTTTCGAACAAGCCCCCCCAGCCGTATTGCTGCCCCGCCATGGCGTCGGCCAGGGTCGCGATGGCGCGCGAGGTCAGCGGCAGGGGCGTGGGCGCGGCCTGTAGGGAAGACAGCTGGGCCGTCTGGATTTCCGCCTGACCGCTGGCGCCGCGCACCGGCACCTTGACCGTCAGGCCCTGGCCTGTCTGTGCCTGAACCGGAAAAAGAGCGCCGATATGGGTCTGTCCGAGCAAACGCCCGACGCCGTCGATCAGGGGCAGATCATCATGCAGCAAGGCGGCCATGCGTCGGGATTCATACTGGTTCCGAAACGCTTTTCCAACCAGGGCCACGTCCTCGACCCGGACCCATCCGTAGGTATACGCCGTCTCGACCAAATACCAGGCCCGGTCGGTGCTCACATGGGAAATGAGGACGGGCGAGCCCAGCCACAGGGCGCTGTTCTGGAAATAATCAAACGGAAATCCCTCGCCGGGTTGTTTCGGGTCCAGGAAAAACGGACGCAGGGTTGGCAGGACGCGCACCGAGGTATTCCTGGTGATGATGCCGGGAACCGCCATGGCCGGGTATCCGGGCATGTTCTGCAAGGCCACCAGCCGATTCCACCGTTCAACGGGATAGGGCTGCAGATTCTCGGAATATCCCTGCTTGCGGGCAAACGCCTTGACGCCCCAAAAAGCCTCGCCCGCATCCAGGGACGTGCGGGCCATGCGCCACGGCGCGAAAAAACGCTCCAGGGCCTTGGCATGCAGGATCATCTGCTCGGAAGCGCTCATGAGCGGCGCGTCGGAAACAGATACGGCCCGGGTGACCAACCGCGGCACGTCGAACATGACTTCCGGCGGCAATTCCCGACGTGGAAAGGGAACTTCCTCGCTTTGGGGCTGCGTGGGCGCGACCTGGACCGGAGGAATGGTCTTGGCGCAGGCGGCTACGAACAAAAGCGCAAACAAGCAGGGCAGCAGGCGAAACATGCGTCATCCGTGGTTTGAGGTGGAAAACAACTCGGTCTGGCGCAAAGCGTTCAGTACACTTTCCGCGTGGAAAAACCCTTGCCAATGACATTGAACGTATTTTCGAAAACAACGAAGGCTTCCGGGTCCAGGGTAAAGATCAATTCCTCCAGCTTTTTCTGCTGGATATTGTTGACCACGGTCATGACCACCTGTTTGGGCAACCCGGTGTAGCCGCCGCGCCCCTCAAGCAGGGTCACGCCCCGATGGGCCTGGGCCATGATGGCCCTGGAAATGGCCGGCGCATGATCGGAAATGACAAAGACCAATTTGCGCTGATTGAACATGCTCAGCACATAATCGGTGATCTGGGCGCTGACAAAAACCAGAATCAAGGAATACAACACGCGGTCCGTGTCCATGAGGGCGAAGCTGGACGTAAACACAGCCGCGTTGAAAAGAAAACTGACCTGGCCGACCCGGAATCCGAAACGCTGCTGCAGGACGATTCCGATGATGTCCAGTCCCCCGGATGACCCCAGGGAGCGCATGCAGGTTCCGGCCCCGGCCCCAAGGAGGGCACCGGCGACAATGGCCGCCAGCAACTGATCCTGCACGGGAAATGTATAGGAAATCAATTCGATGCACACAGTAATGGCCAGCATGCCATAGGCCGTGTAGAGCAGGAAACGCCGGCTGACCATGACCCAGCCAAGCAGGGCGATGGGAATGTTCAGCACGAGCAACCACCACCCCGGCGTCAGCGTCTGGGTGAAATAATAAAAGAGCAGGCTCACGCCCGAGACGCCTCCGGAAACCAGACCATGCGGCACGGCCACGGATTTGATGCCCAGGGCGATGAACAGGCTGCCGATGGTCAGCAGAAACAGGTTCCAGGGAACGGAATAGGCGTACAGGCGATATTTGGCATTCATGCCCCCAAACATGCCGCGTTCGAAAAAAATGTCCAGCCCCTTTCCCGCTTGTTCCAGGGATCAGGGACGCCGGACGGCATCCGGCACGGACAGCTTTTTCGGAGTGACGGCAAGGACGCCTCGCGGCGTGGCCTGCGCGTGGGCGTTTCCGCATCGCGAACCATCCGGCCCTGGACGCGGCCACGCCGCTATTCCGGCCGAACCCGGCGCAGCGTCTTGGTTTGCGCCCGCTTGGCCTTGGACAGGAGGCGGCGTTCCTTGGAAGCGCGGCTGGGCTTGGTCGGGCGGCGGTCCTTGGGGCGGATGCTGGCCAGCAAAACCAGCCGGGCCAGACGCTCGAGGGCGTCGCGGCGGTTGCCATCCTGGGTGCGGTGGGACTCGGCCCGGATGACCAATTCTCCATCCTGGGTCAGGCGCTTGCCGGCCATGGCCGCCAACCGGGACAGGCCGTCCTCGTCCAGGCCGCGCACGGCGGCCAGAGCCACGCGCAACCGCACGGCCGTGGCGACCTTGTTCACGTTCTGGCCACCCGGACCGCTGGAACGGATGAATTCGAGGGCAATATCCTCATCGTCGATATAAATGCGCGGCGTGATCTGCATGTCCAGGCAATAACGGAAAGTGGCTCGGTCTCAAAGCAAAACCACGCCCAAATGCGCGCTGTAAAAAAAATCGACACCTCAATTCCCTGTCATCCCGGTACATGATTCTCCCACGTCCGCGCCAAAACCAAGGCAGTGTCGGCCTAGTTTACACTCCACCGCCAGCTCGCCAGTCAAAAACATGCCACCATATTGATTTCATTTGCAAAAAATCATGGCATACAAAGTGCTTGAGATGGAACCGAGGCAGAAGCATCGCTCACAACATCCGCTCGGGAGGCATTATGAAACACCTCGTTCCAACACTCGTCATGACGGCGCTGCTTGCGCTTGCAAGCCCCGCGCAGGCCTTGACCGTGACCCCCACCTCCGACGCCGACACCCTGGTTGGCAGTCTGCTGGGCAGTGGTGTCAGCATTATTTCCAGCAGTTTCACCGGAGCAAACGGCGCGGCGGGTCTTTTTAGCGGCGCTGGCGGGGCCATCGGCATCAATTCCGGCGTCATCCTGACCAGCGGCCAGGCCAATGTGGCGGTCGGCCCCAACGATCAACCCCACGCCGGCGCGGACAATGGCCTCGGCGGAACAGCGGCGTTGAACGCTCTGATCCCCGGCTACACCACGTACGATGCGACGCTGCTTGACATCGTATTCTCCAGCGACACGGGAAATCTGTTCTTCAACTTTGTGTTCGCGTCCGAGGAATACAACCAATATGTCGGCTCGGACTTCAACGACGTTTTCGGTTTCTTCCTGGATGGCGTGAACATCGCGCTGCTGCCCAATGGAAGCCCGGTGTCCATCAACAATGTCAACCTCGGCGCCAACGCGGCCTATTACGTCAACAACTCCATGACGGACGCGGAGGGTGATGGTCCGGCCGTGGCCAGCCCCGTGGACACGCAGTACGACGGCTTCACCACGGTTCTGACCGCCCAAGCGCTGGGATTGGCCGCGGGAGAACACACCATCTCCCTGCAAATCGCCGACGCCGGAGACCATGTTCTTGATTCGGCCATCTTCCTCGAGGGCGGTTCCTTTGGCGGTGACGATCCCAACCCCGAAGCCGTGCCCGAGCCGGCCACCCTGCTCCTGATCGGGTCCGGACTCGCCGGACTGTTCGGACTGCGCCGCAAGGCATGAACGCGTCAGGCGCCTGTCGGAAAAATTGACAAAAGGCAGGTCGGCGAATTGCCGGACCTGCCTTTTATGCGTCAAAATCTCCGTCCCTGGCATCAGGGGCCCAGAGCTCTTCCCGCTGACGCTGATTGCCTCAATGGCAACTGCCCCCGCAGCTGCACGAAGAGCAACCACCCGCGTTTTCAGGAAACTTCATGCTAGACTGAATATCGAACCCCCTGAGCTGATCAAAATCGACAGTCACGGGCTTGGCCTGCTCGAACAGCGATTCTTCCATCAAAAACGAATATCCATCCACTTCAAAAACCTGATCTCCGTCTTTGCGTTCATCCAAAGCCAAGGCCAAGCGCGGACCTCCGCATCCCGAGGCCAGATAGATACGAATGAACTCCTTGGCCTTGCCGCTGAAATGCGCATCCAGCTGTTCCTTGGCCGACACATTGAGAGTAAGCATGGAATCCTCCTATTGATTGAATAGAAAATTCCTCTAACTTCCCGACACCAGATGTCAACCGTCCTCCGTGCTCGTTCAAATCGCGACGACATCGAAACAAATTTCGCCTTGCACGTTGAGTGTGGACTCAATTCGCGGTATGTTCCCAGAAAATATCAGCTCATGAGGTTAGCATGTATCAGGAACTCCGCGCCCCTCTTTCCGTCCAAATAGAAGTCGCCGCCCATGACGCCAACG
>RZYB01000164.1 GCA_009930495.1 Deltaproteobacteria bacterium | reverse complement strand
ACAGCCGGTGCACGAACACCCGGTCATCCAGGCCCAGGCCCAAAGCCATGTCGGCGACATGGGCCTGATGGGTGAAGAGAATGATCTGCATGGACCCGGCCAGTCCGGCCAGAACCTTCAGGGTGGCCTCGGATCGGGGCTCGTCGAAATTGATGAGAATGTCATCGACGACAAAGGGCAGGGCCTCGCGGCCGCGCGGCTCCAGGGTGGCCAGGCGCAAGGCCAGATAGAGCTGATCCCTGGTTCCCGAGCTCATGCCGTCCACCCGAACCCAGACGCCGTTGGCGCGGACTCCGGTCAGCACGGGCTGGCCGCTATCGGCCACGTCTGCTCGCAGGCCCGTGAAAGCCCCCAGGGTCAGGGCCTCGAAATGGCGGGAAGCGGCGGCCAGAAGCGGCGTCTGATTGGCCTCGCGGTAACGCTCGATGGCTTGCAGCAGGACCATGCCCGCTGTTTTGAGCACAACGTAGCGCTCGCTCAACCGCGTGATCCGGGCCAGGACGCCCTGCATGTCCTCGTTCAGGCGCGCGGCCTCGTCGCCCCCGTTCATGCGCGCCAGTTCGTTCTTTTCCTGGCCGACGCGCTCGGACACCGCCCGTATTTCGGGGTCCAGACGCGTGTCGATATCCTCGCGCAAGGCCTTGATCCGGCCGCCCAATTCGTCCGCGTCCTGGGCCAGGGCCGCGGCCGCGAGTTCATCCAGATTCTTGCCCTCGGCGACGCGGGCCAGATCGGTCTCGGCCTTTTCGTATTTTTCGCGCAACCGCAGATATTCGGCGCAACGCTGCTCGGCCAGGGCCATGGACTCGCCGGCGCCGCATCCGGCCTGCGCGCGCAGGGCCGTGAGTTCCGCCTCGTGAACCGCCAGCCACGCCTCCACGGCCTGAATTTCCTCTTCCAGTCGCCTGATTTCCTGGGCATCGCCGTCGAGCACGGCCCGATCGCGACTGGCCTGCTCCAACAGCGCCTTCAGACGAGAAACCAAAAGCGGCGGATCGAGGTCCATTTCAGCGGGCGACAACAACGCGGCCAGGGCCCGGACATCGCCCTCGAAAAGGCCGGCATCCCGATCGATACCGACCAGACGCTTGCGCAGGGTTTCTTCCTCGGCCAAATGGGCAAAACACTGCGCGAGAGAGTCCAGGTAATCCGAAGCCTCCTCGGGCAAGGTCGCGGCGGGCAGACCGAGATCGGCCATGACGCCGGCCCAGGACGTCCGCCATTCGTCCACGGCCCGCCGGGACGACTCAACCTCGGCCACGGCCTTGGCCTCGGCCTGCTCCAGATCCCGCACGACGCGGTCCTGGGCGGTGCGTTCGGCCGATGCCCGAAGCAGGCCGTCGAGCGTGATTTCAGCCTTGGCCAGCACGGGGCCCAAATCCTGGCCAGGGACGTCCTCGCCCAGACACGCCGCGAGGCGGGCGCGAACATCCTGACGCCGTGTCTGGCGGGCCCGCGCGTCAAGGGCGTCCTTTTCGAGTTCCTCGGCCTGAAACCGCAACTTTTCGAAAGCGACCAACCAGGCCCGCATCTCGCGCGGCGCCGAGGGCTCCACGCCGGATTCGGCCCATAACGCCCGCCAGCGACAGCGCAGCTCTTCCCGCCTGGCTTCCAGGTCGGCCTTGTCCGCGCCGATCCGATCCAAAGCGGCCTGGGCCGCCTCGATTCCGGCCAGCGCGGCGGCGTGCCGACGAACCCGGTCCGCCTCGCGGTACATGCGGTCGGCTGTATGATCCGCCCGAGCCACCAGATCCACGTAGGCCTCGGACAAAACCTGATCAGGCGCGAAGGCCGCGATTTCGGCGTCCACATCCTCGCCCTCGATCCAACGACGGCGCACCAGACTCCAACCCAGGTCCCGCCGGTCCCGGCAGGCCAGAAGCTCCTGTTCCGTGGGCACTTCGGCCGCGTGCTCGATTTCGCGGAGATCGCGGGTCAGGCCGGCTTGTTCCTGGACAAGGCGATCGGTTTCGGACTCCAGGCGGCGGGCTTCATCCTCGATGTCGCGCCACTCCCGATCAAAACCGTCCACGCTGTCCGGCGAGGGCGTGGCCGCGCCACGAATCCCCGCCACGGTTCCGGACCACAATCCAAGCCGGGTCAGGGCCGCGTCCCAGGCCGCCCGCCGTTGGGCGATGGTCGTTTCGCGGGCCAGGATCTCGGCGTCCGCGTCGCCAATCTTCCGGGCCAGGGCCACGGCCTCGCCAAGCGGAATAACGTCGCGGTCCAGCCCCAGGGCGACCCGTTCCCGACGCGCGGCCGCGAGGTCCCGACGCACGTCGGCCAGCCGCGCCTCGGCCAAACGCGCGGCCTGGTGCACGGCCTCGTGTTTTTGCCCCAGGGACAACACGGTCTTGCGTTTGAGCAGGCCGGGACGCAGGGCTTCGGCCTCGTCCACGGACAAGCCCGGTCGGATCTGGCGCAACAGCCCGGCGGCCGCGCTCTTGGCCGCGATACGCAGCCCGTCCAGTCGGGGGGAATCCGCCTTGCCCTTACGGTATTCCCCCAGACGCTGATGGATGTTCTCGATGGCCTCGGCCTGATCGAGCACGACCCGATTCAGGCCAATGGCCGCGTTCTTGTCGCGAAGGGACGCCAGCCGCCGCGCGGCGGCCTCACGCGTGGCCCGCAGGCCATGGATCGTTTCTTCCAAGGCCTGA
This sequence comes from Deltaproteobacteria bacterium, assembly GCA_009930495.1. Classification (NCBI taxonomy): domain Bacteria; kingdom Pseudomonadati; phylum Myxococcota; class Myxococcia; species Deltaproteobacteria bacterium. The sequence continues at coordinate 3,081 of RZYB01000164.1, read as the reverse complement.
CGACGGGCGGCGAAATCCTCGGGCAAAACCCGAACCTCTCCCAGAGCGTCCAATTTCTCCCGCAACAGCGCCCGCTCGCCCAGGAAAGGTAGGGCCTGACGCAGGCGCTCCAGATGACGGATCTCCCGTTCCAGCTCCGCCCGCCGGGCATTGAGCGCTTCCAAGCGGGACTCGGACTCGCCCAATGCCTCGCGGTGGGCGCGCCAGTCCTGACCGGCCAGACTGGCCGCGCGCAGGCGGCGTTGCAATTCCGCGTACTGGGCCAGGGCCTGGCTGATCTCGGCCGACGAGGCGCGGGGCTTGAACAAACTGCCGGCCTCGGTCTCCAAATCCTGGAGCAGGCCCTTGAGAGATGCGAATCCCCCGCCAGCGGCGAACAGGGTCTGGCCGACCTCGCCCTGCTGTTCCAGAATGCCCTGACCGCCCCGAACCAGGGCCTCGTGATTGATGCCGTGCACGACGGCGAACAGCTCCGGGCTCAAGCCGTGCAAAAAGGGATTCAGGACATCGGCCGGCAGCGGATTGTCCTGGGCGTCAAAAATATCGTTCTTGCTGCGCTTGCGGCGATAAAAGACCAGCTCATGGCCATCGGCCGCGCGCAAGCGGCCGCCGACCAGCAGTTGATTGTAGGCATGGACAAAATCATCGTTGGTGCGGTGCGGAAATCCAAACAACAGGGCGTGCAGGGCGCGCAGGGAACTGCTCTTGCCGGCCTCGTTGCGTCCATGCACGACATGCAGGCCGGGCAGGTCCGAAGAAAAATCCAACACGCGGTCGGTGAACGGTCCAAATGCCTTGAGTTCCAAGCGTTCAATCTTCATGACGGACTCCCAGCAGGCGGGACAGGACCAGTTCGCGCACGTCGTGACGCAGGCGGACCAGGGCCTCGTCGGCAAAGGACAAGGGGTCCCCCTCGCCTTTCAGTTCCGGAGGCAGCTTGGCGCGCAGGCTCCGAAAGTCCGGTATGGCCGCGAGCATCGCCTCGGCGTCGAAATCCAGGCGTTCCAGATCCGGCACCAAGTCGGCCAGGGCCGAATCCGCGAGTGTCGCGGCCGTGGCCGGAGTCGTGGCCAGGACCAAGCGCTCCAGCCAGACATCACCCAGACTGGCGGCCACGGCCCGGAGTTCTTCCCGAACGTGGACCTCGTCGCGACACAGTTGCGCGTGCAGGCCACAGGCGCCCAGAAGCCGCACCCGCGCGGCCAGGGGGCGGCCTTGGGCCAGTTCCAATTCCCGCTCCATGGCCGTGCGCACCACCTCGTACACGACGGGCAAGTCGGCATCGTCCGGTACGCGCACGTCGAGCTGGGCGAAACGGAGCACGTCCAGGTCCCGATGCTCCACGGCGCGAATCCGCCCCTCGTCCGCCGAGACCAGGACGCAGCCCTTGGGACCTGTTTCGCGCGCGTGTCGCCCCTGGATGTTGCCGGGAAAAACCACCCATGGCTCGCGGCACAAAATCTCGCGCTGGTGGACATGGCCCAGGGCCCAGTAGTCATAACCGTGGCCGCGCAGGCCTTCCAGGGTGCAGGGGGCATAGGGTTCATGGCCGGGACGGCCGATCAGGCTGGTGTGCAGCAGGCCGATGTTGAGCAGTCCGGACACTGGCGCGGGGTAGGACTGGCTCAAATCCTCGGCCACGGCCCTGGTGGCGAAACCCTGGCCGTGGATGGCCACGCCCAGGTCGTCCAGAACGCGAGTCTCGGGACGCCGGGAGGACAAAAGGGTCACGTTGTCCGGCAGGGTCAGGGACTTGGTCAGCTGGCTGGCCGCGTCGTGGTTGCCGGCGATCATGAAGACGCGGATGCCGGCCGCGCGCAGACGACCCATGCACTGCATGAAGAAGATGCCGGTGTTGTAGTCCTTCCAATTTCCATCGTAGAGGTCGCCGGCCAGAAGCACGAAGGCGACCTCCTCCTCGACGGCCAGGCGGATCAGATTGTCGAAGGCCCGCCGCGCCGCGCCACGGATCTGCTCCACGGGCGCGTCGGGATAGGCCTCCAGGCCCCGGAGCGGACTGTCCAGATGGATATCCGCCGCGTGCAGGAATCGAAACATGCAGCCCTCGAAATGTTGATGTCTACAGTACCCGGCGCGCTTCCTGAACCAGGATGGAGCAGCCGACTCCGCCGAAAATCAGGGCCACGCCGCCGTCCACCCAGCGGGCCAGACCGGAATACAGGGATCGGACCTTGCCCGTGGACAGGCACAACGCCAGCAGCACGAACCAGACCGTGACAATGACGATGACTTCGGCGCCGTATACCCAGCGCAGGGAGCTGGGCGTGTCCGGGGTCATGAACTGGGAAAAGATGCTCAAGAAAAAAAGCGCCGCCTTGGGATTGAGCAGGTTGCACCAAAATCCCTCGCGCCAGCCGCGCAGAGGCGAATCCGTGCTCCGACGAGGCTGGGTCTGGACGCGGACATCGGGCGGGGCCGATTGCCTGTTCAGCAGACCCCGACCCGCGATGTACAGCAGATACAGGGCGCCACAGACACGGATCAGGCTGAACACCGCCGGACTGGAGGCGATGACCAGGGCCAGGCCCAGGACCGAATAGACCACGTGCACGACCAGGGCCGAGCCAATCCCCAGCGCGGTCATGACTCCGGCCAGACGGCCGCGCATCAGGCTGTTGCGCAGCACCATGAAAAAATCCGGGCCCGGCGCCACGGCCACGGCCACGCCGACGATGAAAACCTGCCAAAATCCGCTCTCCATGGGTTCTCCTTGCGATCACAAATGTGTCCGGACCGGCCGGACATGAAACCGACAGGTCATGTCCTGGGCCAGCACGGCCCGACTGACCACGTCCACGAACCAGGCCGAGGTAAAAGCACGGCGATCCCCTGTCCAGAGCCACAGATGTTCACCGCCAAACTGCCCGTTCGGACAAAACCTGTCCAACGTCGTGTCCGGTTCGAGCAGGGTGACCATCTCCTCCACCGTGGGCAGACGCCAAGCCTGGTCAGTGGCGCGGGCCTGACGGGCCGTGTCCTCCACGGCCTCGTCCCAGGTCAACGGCAGGGCCGAAATCCCGCCCCAGACCAGTCCCGTTGTCCGGTCCAGCCAACCGTCCG